>JAGANP010000398.1 GCA_017624175.1 Lachnospiraceae bacterium
GCAGGCAGCGTTATACTCTAGTGCATAAGGTGAGTCTTCGGGGTTGGGTGCAATTCCCTACTGGAGGTGATGTATGGCAGCATACCAGTCCTCGACCTGCAAAGTCAATGATGGCCTTGCAGCTGAATCGGTGCGATTCCGATACCAACAGTACAGTCTGGATGGAAGAAGAACATGTGAAAAGCCGGCAGTGTGCCCCTGTGCGCAGCGCTGGCCCTGTTATCATGTGAATCGGCCCCGGTCACGCAGAGCTTCTGCCGGAATCTCTGCGGACCGGGGCTTTTTATGCGAAGCGCTTTCCTTACATAACCAATACATACCCGTTCCTGCCTGCAGGAACACAGGCCGCAGCATGCGGCAGAAAGTGAGGAAAAATTATGAACGGAATTTTTCAAAGTGTAGCAGAAAACACAGTGTTTGTGATGGAGTTTCTCCTGATCATTATCGCCATGTTTGCGGTGG
The DNA here is from genome assembly GCA_017624175.1 of Lachnospiraceae bacterium. Classification (GTDB taxonomy): domain Bacteria; phylum Bacillota; class Clostridia; order Lachnospirales; family Lachnospiraceae; genus Acetatifactor. Next base: position 463 of record JAGANP010000398.1, read on the forward strand.
CGGTTATTCTGGAGAAGCTGACAAACAAAAAAAACGGGATCACGGAGCCCCTCTTTACCACCCGTAAGATGGCGATGATCGGCATGTTCTCGGCCATTGCCATGATCCTGCATGTGATCGACTTTCCCCTGCCTTTCGCCCCTTCTTTTTACAAGCTGGACTTCAGCGAACTGCCGGTATTGGTGGGGACTTTCGCTTTCGGCCCGGTGGCAGGCGTCACCATCGAAGCCATCAAGATCCTGTTGAAGCTCCTGATCAAAGGCACCAGCACTGCGTTTGTGGGGGATCTGGCCAACTTCGTTATCGGCTGCAGCTTCATCCTGCCCGCCTCCGCCGTCTATCATTTTAAGAAAAGCAAAAAGAGCGCCATCTTAGGCTGCATCACCGGCACGGTGATCCTGACCCTGTTCGGAACCGCCTTTAATGCCCTCTATCTGCTGCCGGCCTTTGCCAAGCTTTACGGTATGCCCTTAGACAGCATCCTTGCCATGGGATCCGCAGTCAACCCTCTGATGAGCGAGGGCAGCATCGTCAGCTTTGTCATCTGCTGCGTAGCGCCGATGAACCTGATCAAGGGCAGCGTAATCTCCCTGGTTACCATGCTGATCTATAAGCCCTTAAGTCCCATCCTGAAATCCGGGAGGAAAAACTAAGCAGCGGCAGTTTTCGTAAAACAGGCTGTTGTAAAATGCGTGCCTGGCGATTATAATGGATGCATACCCATTTTCGAAACGGGCGGAGGAAAGAATCCGCTCTGGAAAGGAGCATATATATGAAAGTCAAGTGGGATTCCTGCTTTAAAATAGGGGTGACCATATTTGTGCTATATCTGTGCATTCACTATTGGCCCGCTGTAGGCAATATGCTGTCCATGGTACTGGGAGCGGCATCACCGCTGTTTATCGGCTGCATCATCGCCTATCTGGTAAATATACTGATGAGCCTGTATGAACGGCACTATTTTCCGAAAAAGAAAAGCCGCCGGCTGCGCAGCACCAGCCGTCCTGTCTGCATGGTTCTGGCTTTCCTGACGCTGGCGGCTATCGTCATTATCATGATTCTCTTAGTTGTGCCGGAGCTGATCTCCTGCGTCAGCGTTATTTTTTCCGCTGTACCGGACGCCCTGAAGTCTATTGTAGATTTCATCAGCGGATTGGAATTTGTACCTGACAATATCCAGGCTTTCCTGACCTCCATTGACTGGGACGCTAAGATCAACCAGTTCGGCAGCATTCTGCTCAGCGGCATGGGCAATGTAATGGATATGGTGGTCGGCACCGCCACCTCCATGTTCAACGGCGTAGTTACCGGTTTTCTCGGTCTGATTTTCTCCATTTATCTGCTTCTTGGCAAGGATACCCTGGGAAGGCAGTATAAACGTCTGACAGAGCGGTATCTGAAGCCCGGCTGGAATCGGAAAATCAATTATATTCTTTCCATCCTGAACGACAGCTTCCACAAATATGTGGTCGGTCAATGCACAGAAGCCGTGATTCTGGGGGTGCTGTGCATGATCGGAATGCTGATTCTCCAGCTGCCCTATGCCACGATGATCGGTGCGCTGATCGCCGTGACTGCTTTGATTCCGGTAGCGGGAGCCTATATCGGCGGTGTGGTCGGCACTCTGATGATCTTTTCGGTCTCTCCCATCAAGGCGGTCATTTTTGTGGTAGATCTTGTAATCCTCCAGCAGGTGGAGGGAAACCTGATTTACCCCAAGGTGGTTGGTTCCTCCCTGGGCCTGCCCGCTATCTGGGTGCTCGCTGCCGTTACCGTCGGTGGCGGCGTCATGGGCATTGCCGGTATGCTCCTGGGAGTTCCCGTTGCTTCGGCCTTATACCGCATCCTTAAGGATGATCTGAACCGGGGAACCGCAAAACAACAGACAGTGGCTAAGTCATAAAAGCCACTGTCTGTTCCTTTTTACTGCTCTTTGATTCTCATTGTCAGAGAGATTCTCTGTTTCTGCAGATCCACATCCATCACCTGCACGTCCACGATATCCCCCACGCTCACAACCTCCAGAGGATGCCTGATAAATTTTTCCGTCATCTGGGAAATATGCACCAGGCCGTCCTGATGGACGCCGATATCCACAAATGCGCCGAAATCAATGGCATTGCGGACTGTCCCCTTTAAGATCATGCCCGGCTTTAAATCTTTTATATCCAGCACATCACTGCGCAGGATCGGTCTGGGCATATCGTCCCTGGGATCCCGGGCCGGTTTTTCCAGTTCTTGCAGAATATCCGTCAGCGTGATCTCGCCGATTCCCAGTTCTTCCGCCAGCTGCGCCTTATTGCGGATCCGCTTCTCCAGACTGCTGATCCGGCGATCCGCTGCTGCGGCGGTTCCGGCACTGCGCTTCTCCCGATTCTCCGCCGTGCGCCCCGTGCTTTCAGAAGCCTGGGTGATACCACCCATGGCTGCCGCCAGCGCCTTACCCATGGCGGTATCCGTATTGCTCACCCGGATCTGTTTTTCCTGCTTCTTCTGCGCCGGACGGCTGCTCTGCCCGGAAGCGCCGATACGCTTTCTGCCGGCCGCTTTCTCCGCCGCCGCTTTCTTCTGGGCTTCCCGCACATCCTCCATGGTCAGCCCCAGCTTCTCCAGCAGCTTTAAAGCCGCTTCATAGGACTCCGGGTGTACGCTGGTTGCATCTAAGGGATTGTCCCCGCCGTTGATCCGCATGAAGCCCGCACACTGCTCATAGGCCTTAGGCCCCAGCTTGGGCACCTTCAGCAGCTGCTCTCTGTTGGTAAAGCGTCCGTTGGCCTCCCGGTAATCTACAATATTTTTCGCAATGGTCTTGTTGATGCCGGAGATATACTCCAGCAGAGATACGGAAGCGGTATTTAAGTCCACCCCCACCTTATTCACACTGTCCTCCACCACGCCGCTTAAGGCCTCGCTCAGCTTCTTCTGGTTCATGTCATGCTGGTACTGCCCCACGCCGATGGACTGGGGAGCAATCTTCACCAGCTCGGCCAGGGGATCCTGAAGCCTGCGGGCGATGGAAGCGGCGCTCCTCTGGCCCACATCAAAATTCGGGAATTCTTCCGTGGCCAGCTTGCTGGCGGAATACACGGAAGCCCCCGCCTCGCTGACAATCACATACTGTACCGGGCGGTCCAGTTCCTTTAACAGCTCCACAATCACCTGCTCGGACTCTCTGGAAGCCGTTCCGTTGCCCACGGAAATCAGATCCACATGATATTTGTTAATCAGGCGTTTTAACTCCGCCTTGGCTTCATCCACTTTATTCTGGGGCGCCGTGGGATAGATCACCTTGGTATCCAGCACCTTGCCGGTGGCATCCACCACCGCCAGCTTACAGCCTGTACGGAAAGCCGGATCCCAGCCCAGCACCACCTTTCCCGCAATGGGCGGCTGGAGCAGCAGCTGTTCCAGATTCTTGCCGAACACGGCGATGGCGCCGTTCTCCGCTTTCTCCGTCAGCTCATTGCGGATCTCCCGCTCTATGGCGGGTGCAATCAATCGCTCATAGGCATCCCGGCAAACCTCCTGGAGTACCGGCGTGGTAACCGGATTCTCCTTTTGGATCAGCTGCGTTTCCAGATATCGCAGGATCCGCTCCACCGGTGCATTCACCTTTACGGTCAGCGCCCTCTCCGCTTCTCCCCGGTTCAGGGCCAGCACCCGGTGTCCGGCGATCTTTTTCACCGGCTCCTCATAATGATAATACATCTCAAATACGGTCTGATGCTTCTCATTCCTGGCCTCGCTGGCGATGAGCCCCTCTTCCATCGTGGCGCTGCGAATATAGGTGCGGTAATCTGCCTCGTCGGAGATCTGCTCTGCCAGAATATCCATGGCGCCCTGCAGCGCCTCTGCTGCGGTGGTCACGCCCTTTTCCTCGGAGAGATATCCGGCAGCCTCCTCCTCCAGAGGAGAGGTGATCTCCTGGGCCAGTATCGTCTGGGCCAGAGGCTCCAGCCCTTTCTCCCTGGCCACGCTGGCCCTGGTCTTTCTCTTGGGCCGATAGGGCCGGTACAGATCCTCCACCGCCACCTGGGTCTGGGCTGCCAGGATCTTCTCTTTCAGTTCCTCCGTCAGCTTCCCCTGCTCCTCGATGCTGCCCAGTACCTGCTGCTTTTTCTCCTCCAGATTCCGCAGATACAGCAGCCGCTCATGAAGGTTTCGCAGCTGCTCATCGTTCAGGGAGCCCGTGACCTCTTTCCGGTAACGGGCGATAAAAGGGATGGTATTGCCCTCGTCAATCAGCTTGACGGCGGCCTCCACCTGCCATTTCTCCACCTTTAGTTCTTCTTTGATCGTCTGTAAAATATCCATCTGTATGTCCATACCTTTCTGCGGCAATCCTTCCTCCGCCTTATCTATTACTATAACAGATTTCCCCCCTGCTTTTCAAGATGAAACAGCGGCAGAACGGAACGGTTACTGCTAAAAAATCTGTTAAATCTTCCTATTTTATTTGCTATCCGGGAGAAATGATGGTAAGATGCTTCATATAGATGAAAATAAAGGAGTGTTTTATTATGGATTATCGTCAGAATCCTCCTGCTCCCCGCAGGAATCCGTTTACCATTGCCTCCCTGGTGCTGGGAATCTGTTCCCTGGTGACCCTATGTACAGGAGTACTTCCCCTGCCGCTGGGCGCATTGGGTATTCTGTTTGCCATCCTGTCCTACCGCAAGGGAAGACGCATGGACTCCATGGCTCTCACCGGGCTCATTACCTCCTGTGTCGGGCTTGTTTTTTCCTTAATCATATACGGCGCAGCCTTTTCCATGCTGCCTGCCATGCTGCAGGATCCTGAATACCGGGATATGCTTAACCGCTATTCTGATAGCCTTTACGGCGAAAGCTATGACGATTTGTTTGAAGACGCCTACGGCATTGATCTGGACGAGCTCTTCCCTACGGAATAACCATTACATTTATTATAGAAAGGAATGCGAACATCATGAATGTGCAGTATATGACCTCTTCTGAGTTAAAAACCCGGGCCAAGGATCTGCTGGACGGCCGTTACGGCTCCGCCATCCTGATCCTGTTTCTGGGCAACATGGTTGCCTTTGCCCTGTCCACCATCTGCAGCACCCTATTCGGCGGCCTGCAGCTATTGACAGAGGCCAACGGGCTGGCCGGTACCCTGATCTCCGTACTGATCAGTTCGGCAATATCCCTGTTTACCAATATATTCTCCGCAGGCTATGCTCTGTTTTTCCTGAATATGGCCTGTCGGCGCAGCTGCGATGTCAGCAACCTGTTCTATGGCTATAGATGGCAGTTTTCCAAATGCATGACCGTTTCTGCCTTTTTCACAGGGGTCAACCTTGTCTGCATGCTGCCCTACCAGATCTGCTTTGCCCTGTTCCGGCAAACCCAGGAAATGGGCTGGCTCATGGCGGCCATGCTGACCATCTCGGCTGCTCTGATTATCCTTACGGTATTCTCTCTGGTCTACTCCCAGTGCTATTACCTGATGCTGGATTTCCCGGATTATTCGGCAAAACAGCTGCTGAGCACCAGCAGGAAGCTCATGAAAGGGCACAAAGGACGCCTCTTCTATCTGCAGGTAAGCTTTATCCCGCTGACGCTGCTGGCTCTCCTGACCTGCGGGATCGGCATGCTGTGGCTGAGCCCTTATATGCATATGACCTACACCTGCTTTTTCCTGGATCTGATGAATCCCCGCAGGGTAGCCGGGTAACAGATAACCGTAATAAAAATTACAAAAGGTATTGACAAAAGTGTTCCTGGGGATTAGTATGGAATCGTGGTTAGGTGCAACTAATATTTTTTAGTACTAGTATGCATCTTTCATCCATATTATTAATGAAGACAGGTGATACATATGAATTTAAGTGCTGCAGAAGAAGGAAAAGAGTATATTGTTCAGCGGATTGAAACAGACGATGAGGATCTGGATGCATTCCTGTTCTCCCTCGGCTGCTACAGCGGAGAGCCCATCACAGTGGTTTCCCGTCTGAAAGGCAGCTGTGTGGTCTCCATCAAGGACGGCAGATACAACATCGACAATCAGCTGGCTGAAGCTATCGTTGTCTGACGATAATCGTTGAAGACGACAGGCAGTCCGCTGATTGCCTTTTGACCAATGGTTAGCCTTGACTAACTCAAAAATCTGAAATAAA
>JAGANP010000399.1 GCA_017624175.1 Lachnospiraceae bacterium
AAAAAAGCAAACATATATTCCAAAAATATGTTCGATTTTTCTCTTGACAGCAGAAAGTATGTTCGCTATAATACAGTCAGAAAGAACAAATGTTCCGAACGTGGTTTCGGATTTTCATACGGAGGATGTACAGATGAGAGAGGCTGCATATGGTTTGAACCGGGAACAGAGGAATTACTGCAGAAAGATCAGAAGACAGAGAGAGCTACGGCGGAAATTTATTCTGGCAGGCATATCCCTTATGCTGGTGCTGTTTTTTGCCCTTTCCTATCATGCGCTGATTTCTCAGGCCAATACCGGCATGGAGGATATTTCCTACAAATATTTTACCAGTGTACAGATCCAGGCAGGAGATACGTTGTGGAGCCTGGCCGACAGATATGCGGATGAGATGCATTATGCCAGCCAGGAGCAGTATATTACAGAAGTGATGGAAATCAATCATTTGACCGATGAAGCGATTTACGCCGGGAATTATCTGATTGTTCCTTATTACAGCGCAGAATTCATGAAATAAGCGTTTTCTCCTATTTTTCCCGCAGCCGGACAGCATTAGCGGCCCTGCGCCTGCGCTCGTCCTCCTGGGCAGCGTAATGCTTTCTGGTGGTATTTACATCGCTGTGTCCCAGTACATCAGCCACCAGATAGATATCGCCGGTCTCCTGGTACAGGGAGGTGCCATAAGTGCTGCGCAGCTTATGAGGGGTGATTTTTTTCAGAGTAGTCACCCGGGAAGCATATTTCTTTACCAGATTTTCCACTGAACGTACTGCCATACGGCGATTCTGCAGGGAGAGGAACAGGGCGTTCTCGTGTCCCTCCGCCGGGATCATATGCTCACGCTGCTCCAGATAGTCCAAAAGGGCAGTTCCCACCTCTTCCCCAAAATAGATCACAGCCTCTTTTCCGCCCTTGCGCAGGATACGGTTTCCATAGACGTCAAAGTCCACATCCTGAATGTCCAGCCCCACACATTCCGATACCCGGATTCCCGTTCCCAGCAGCAGGGTGAGGATTGCCACATCCCGCAGCTTCGTTTTCTTATGATATTCCAGCTCTTTCTTGGTCAGCGTGGTTCCGTCCTCCACCTGATCCAGCAGAATTGCCACCTCATTGGGTTCCAGACGGATGATTTCCTTGTCATGGCGCTTGGGCAGGGGCACCAAAGCCGCAGGGTTTTTCTCGATTTTCTCCGTCTCATAAAAGTAATTATAGAAGCTTCGCAGAGAAGCCAGCTTCCGGCATTTTCCCCGTTCGTCATTAGTAATATTTTTACCGTCTTTCTGATACAGAGAAACATATTCCAGATATTCCTCAATATCCTGACGGGTGATCTGATTGAGATAATCTAGCGGAATCTCCGAAATATCCAGCTTTGCACAGGCACTGTTTTCTTCGTGCAGGAATTCAAAAAACATCCGCAGGTCATAGGCATAGGCCAGCCTGGTACGGGCGGAGGTATAGGGTTCAATGCCCCGGAAGAATTCCTTGCAAAAGGGCGGCAGTTCCTCCAGCACAGCACGCATCTTCAGGATATTCTGCATTTTCTGTTCGTCATGATAACTGGCGCTGTTCGTTTGATTTGCCAAAATATTCACTCCATCCTTTCAGGTTTCCGGTCTGAATGGCCGTAAACATACGCTCCTTTACGCCGGGATTTTCCAGATTCAGCTGCCGGAGCAGATTTTTCACATATTCCCGCCTGGTATGGCCGTCTGCCGGGCAGGGGCTCTTCACCACGGGAAGATCGTATTTATGGACGAATCCGATCACATCCGCTTCATTCATATACATCAGCGGCCGGATGACGGTCAGCCCCGTGCGGTCCAGATAGGTTACCGGGGCAAAGGTGTGGAAGCGTCCCTCATAAATCAGGGACAGCAGCATGGTCTCCACCACATCATCCTTGTGATGGGCATAGGCCACCTTGTTGCAGCCCGCAGCCTTGATCGCATCATTCAGCGCTCCTTTGCGCATCTTGGCGCAGAGAGCGCAGGGATTTGCCTCCTGACGGTCCTCAAATACGATTTTGGCAATATCCGTTTTCACAATCGTATATTCAACGCCCAGGTCTTCACAGAGCTGCTGGATCTTATCCAGATTCAGGTTTGAGAAGCCCAGATCCACCGTCACCGCATGGATCTGAAAATGTTTGGGATAAAAGCGCATCAGACCATGCAGGGCATAGAGCAGCGTCAGGGAATCTTTTCCCCCGGAGATGCCTACGGCAATCTTATCCCCCTCTTCAATCATATGATAATCGTCCACAGCCCGGCGGACGTAGCTCAATACTTGCTGCAATTTCATAATCATTCCTCCAATAAAGCTATTTTACCTTTTTTTACAGCAGGAAACAATAGATTTCGGCACATTTTCCGGCTGTTTTTGAGGAAATGACTCTTGTTATATGGACAAAATCAGTGTATGATGAAATGGGAAATTAATGCGGCTGCGGCAAAGCCGCATAAGGAGGAGAATATGAAGATCAAATGGAATAACCGTTACGTGAGATGGGGATTGACAGCCCTGCTTGTCATTGTAGGCGGTATCATGTTCTATTATTTATTGTTTCATGGTTCAAATATCAAGGCAGCGTTCCATCTGATTATCGGCATTATGATGCCGGTGGTGTTCGGTTTTGCACTGGCCTATCTGCGGACACCGGTGCTGAACTGCATTGAACAGCGAATCCTGCTCCCTCTCAGAAAACGTCTGAAAGTACAGGAGGGGCCTAAGACCCGAAAGCGGATTCGGAGCCTGAGTATTCTGATTACTGCCTGCTTATTTTATCTGATAATCCATACGCTGATCGGCATGCTGGTGTCCCAGATTGTGCCCAGTATTGAAAGCATTATTTCCAATTTTGACACTTATGTAAACAATTTTACCGTCTGGTTGGATCAGCTGCTGGCGGATAATCCCGAGATCAAGGATTATGTTACGAATCTGGTAAGCCGTTATTCCGCAGAGTTGGAGCGTTTCTTAAACGAAACTGTGCTGGTCAAATCCAGTGCCCTTATCAGAACTGTTTCTCTGAGCGTACTGAGCTTTTTCAAGGCAATATGGAATTTCGTGATCGGATTTATTATCTCGATCTATATTCTGGGCAGCAAGGAAAAATTTGCCATACAGGCTAAAAAAATAGTTTATGCCTGCTTTGATACGGATTCCGGCAATGTGATCATCAATAATTTCCGCTTTGCCCATAATACCTTTATCGGCTTTATCAGTGGTAAGATCATAGATTCCGTAATTATCGGCTTGCTTTGCTTTATCGGAACCACAATAATGCAGACCCCTTATGCAGCCCTGGTCAGCCTGATCATCGGCGTGACGAATATCAT
>JAGANP010000400.1 GCA_017624175.1 Lachnospiraceae bacterium
AATGGCGATCCGCTGCTGCTTGCCGCCGGAGAGCGTCTGCACGGTCCGGGACTCAAAGCCCTCCAGATCCACCATCTCCAGGGCTTTTTTCACTTTCTTTACCACCTCCGCCCGGGGCAGCTTTTTCAGCTTCAGGCCAAAGGCAATATTGTCGAAAATATTCAGATGGGGGAAAAGGGCGTAACGCTGAAAGACCGTGTTGATGGGTCTCTCATGGGCCGGCAGCCGGGTGATATCCTTTCCGTTTAACAGAATCTCTCCGCTGCTAGGCAGGTCAAAACCGGCCAGCATCCTTAAGGTCGTGGTCTTTCCGCAGCCGGAAGGCCCTAAAAAAGTCACAAACTCGCCCCGTTTTATGGTCAGGTTGAAATCATCCACCGCCACAAAGCCGTCCTCAAAGGACCTGCACAGGGACTTAAATTCCAGAATATTCTCAGATTGTGTACTGATGCTCACCGCATTCTCCTCCTTGTGTTGACTGCAATACATTGGTTACAAGTCTAGCATATACGCACGCTAATTTCCACAATTTTTTCAGATTTTTCGATTTTTTTACATTTCCGTCAAAAACGCCGCCTTTCCGTATAATTCCCCCGGAAAAGCGGCGTTATTTTTCAGGCTCTGGCTACAGCCTCCTTCATACTCTTTACATATTCATACAGGGCCGGTGCTGCCTGGTCTCCGTCCCGGGCAATGATCCTGACGATGGCACTGCCCACGATGGCTCCGTCGGACACCGCCGCCATGCTCTGGGCCTGCTGGGGGGTGCTGATCCCGAAGCCGATGGCGCAGGGCACATCCGTCACCTTCCGGATCTCTTCCACGATGGCCCCCAGATCCGTGCTGATCTCTCCCCGGACGCCGGTAACACCCATGGAGGAAACCACGTAGATAAAGCCCTTGGCCTCACCGGCAATCTGCCGGATCCGCTCCCGGGAGGTGGGGGCGATCATGGAGATCAGCGCCACATGGTGAGCGTTCGCAGGTTCCTCCATCTCCGCTTTCTCCTCATAGGGCAGATCGGGAACAATGATGGCGTCCACGCCCAATTCCTCACATCTGGCGAAGAAACGGTCATAGCCATAATGGAACACCGGATTGGCGTAAGTCATAAAGGCCAGAGGAATCCGGGACTTCTCCCGCACCCGCCGCACGATCTCAAAGACGCCGTCGGTGGTCATGCCCCCTTTCAGCGCCCGGATATTGGCGTCCTGAATCACCACGCCCTCTGCGGTGGGATCGGTAAAGGGAATGCCGATCTCGATCAGATCCGCTCCCGCTCTTTCCATCTCCAGAATATAATGCACCGTGCAGTCCGGAGTGGGATCCCCCGCTGTCAGGAACCCGATGAATGCCTTTTTGTTCGGGGTATCAAATGCCCTGCTGATTTTGTTCTGTGTCTTATTCATGAAGATCCACCCCCCTGTATCTGGCAATCGCTGCCACATCCTTATCTCCTCTGCCGGACAGACAGACGATGATGCTCTGGTCCGGGCTGTAGTTTTTCGCAATTTTTCTCACATGAGCCACCGCATGGGCGCTCTCCACGGCGCAGATGATTCCCTCGGTCCTTGCGATATATTCAAAGGCATCCACCGCCTCATCATCGGTAATCGGCACATACTGCGCCCTGCCGATGTCATGCAGATAGGCGTGCTCCGGCCCGATACCGGGATAGTCCAGCCCGGCGGATATGGAATATACCGGTGCGATCTGCCCGTATTCATCCTGACAGAAATAGGATTTCATGCCGTGGAAGATCCCCAGACTGCCGGTGGCGATGGTGGCTGCCGTCAGCGCCGTATCCACGCCCTTGCCTGCTGCCTCGCAGCCAATCAGCTCCACTTCCTTATCTTCAATAAAATTGTAAAACATGCCCATGGCATTGCTGCCGCCGCCCACACAGGCCACCACTGCCGCCGGAAGCTTTCCCTCCTTCTCCAGGATCTGCTGCCTGGCCTCCCGGCTGATGACGCTCTGAAAATCCCGGACAATCATGGGAAAGGGATGGGGACCCATAACGGAACCCAGCACATACAGGGTATCATCCACCCGGTTCGTCCACTCCCTCATACACTCGTTCACCGCATCCTTCAGGGTCTGGGTGCCGCTGGTGACGGGATGTACCTTTGCCCCCAGAAGCTCCATCCGGTACACATTCAGCGCCTGGCGGATGGTATCCTCCCTGCCCATATAGATCTCACACTCCATGCCCAGCAGCGCTGCGGCCGTGGCTGTGGCTACGCCGTGCTGTCCGGCGCCGGTCTCGGCAATGATTCGGGTTTTTCCCATTTTCTTCGCCAGCAGGGCCTGCCCCAGCACATTGTTGATCTTGTGGGAACCGGTATGGTTCAGATCCTCTCTCTTGAGATAGATCTTAGCGCCCCCCAGATCCTTGGTCATCTTCTCTGCATAGTACAGCAGAGAGGGCCTGCCCGCATACTCGTTCAGCAGTGTCTGCAGCTCCTGCTGGAACTGGGGATCGTTCTTATAATGCTCATAGCTTTCTTCCAGATGGATCAGTTCATTCATCAGGGTCTCTGAGATATACTGTCCGCCGTAGATTCCATAACGTCCTTTACTCATGGCTTTTCTCCTTTACTTCTCTTTTCCTTAATCTTTATTCCCCATCGCTATTGCCTATCATGTCATACTGCCGCACCAGCTCCACCACCCGGCGCATCTTCTCCGGATCCTTACGCCCCTCCGTTTCCACCGAGGAGCTTAGGTCCACGCCATAGGGACCGCCCTGGACCAGCACCGGCTCCAGATTGTCCGGTCCCAGGCCCCCGGCCAGGAAATACGGTCTCCCGATCTCCCCCAGCAGGCTCCGGTCAAAGGCTTTGCCGCTGCCCATCCCGCTGTCAAACAGCAGATAATCCGCTCCGCTGTCCAGCCAGGCCTCCACATCGGAGCGCTCATGGACTTTTACGGCCTTGATCACCGGTCTGCCGGTCGTCTCCTGCAGATAACGGATATCCTCTTCTGTCTCCCGGCCATGGCGCTGGGCGATATCAATGATGCCGTCCGCCAGAAGCCCCGCAATCTCTTCCAAAGGGGCGTCCACAAACACGCCCACCGCCCGAACCAGCGGGGACAGCAGGGCTTTCAGCTGCGCCGCCTGCTCCCTTGTCACCGCCCGCCTGCTTTTCGGCCAGAACACGAAACCGATATAATCGGGCAGCAGCCGGTTGACGCAGGCGATGTCCTCCGGCCTGGATAAACCGCAGATTTTAATCTTCATAATCATACCCCTCGCAACCTTGCCAGCATTCCTGCCTTATCGGCGCTGCGCATAAAGGTCTCTCCGATCAGCACGCCGTCCGTGCCGTTTTCTTCCAGGCGCCGGATATCCTCCCGGGTCTTCATGCCGCTCTCCGATACAAAGAGAATCTCCCGGGGCACCAGCTCCCGCAGCCGGATGGAATTGTGAATATCCACGGTAAAATCCTTCAGATTGCGGTTGTTTACCCCGATGATCCGGGCTCCGGCCCGCAGCGCCATCTCAATCTCCTGCTCATCATGGGCCTCCACCAGAGCCGAAAGCCCCAGTTCCCGGGCAACCCCTAAATATTCCGACAACTGCAGAGGACTTAGGATGGCGCAGATCAGCAGCACCGCATCCGCCCCCATCACTTTCGCCTGGTAGAGCATATAGTCGTCCACGGTAAAATCCTTCCGCAGCAGGGGCAGCTTCACCGCCTGCCGGATCTCCTGCAGATAGCGGTCCTGTCCCTGAAAATAATAGGGCTCCGTCAGCACGGACATGGCGTCCGCCCCGGCAGCCTCATAGGCCCTGGCAATCTCCACATAGGGGAAATCCTCTGCAATAATGCCCTTGGAGGGAGACGCCTTTTTGGCCTCGCAGATAAAGCTGATGCCGGGCTTTCGCAGGGCCTTTTCAAAAGGGAAATCCGTGCCTTGGGGGCATTCCCCTGCCCGGGCCCGCAGCTCTGTCAGGTGGAGCCGCTCCTTTTCTCCGTTGATTCGTTCTCTGGTTTTTTCTGCAATCTCCTGTAAAATCATTTTTATACCCCCGCCGCAGAATCTCTGTCACATGCCTGCACCAGCCAGGGCCTGGGAACGCTGTACGAACTGTTCCAGCTGCTCCATGGCCCGGCCGCTGTCGATGATCTCCTGGGCCAGCTTTACACCGGCCTGCAGATCTTCTGCTTTCCCTGCCACATACAGCCCGGCCGCCGCATTGATCACCACCGCATCCCGCTTGGCCCCACGCTCCTGACCGCTCAGCACCGCTCTGGTGATCGCTGCATTTTCCGCAGGGCTGCCGCCCAGCAGCTGCTCCCGGTCATAGGTCTTCAGGCCGAACTGTTCCGGCGTGATCACATATTTTTTCAGCTGTCCGTTCCGGATCTCGCATATCGTTGTGGGAGCGCAGACAGAGATTTCATCCAGCTTATCCTGTCCGTATACCGTCATGCCGCTGGTGACGCCCAGATTCAGCAGTACCTCCGCCAGCACCTCCACCAGGGCCTCCTCATACACCCCCATCACTTCCATATTGGCTCCCGCAGGATTGGTCAGCGGCCCTAAGATATTGAACACCGTGCGGATTCCCAGCTCCTTGCGGATCGGCCCCACATACTTCATGGCGCTGTGGTACTTCTGGGCAAAGAGGAAACAGATATGGATATCGTTTAACAGCTGCAGGCTCTGCTCCGGCTCCAGATTGATGTTCACCCCCAAAGCCTCCAGGCAGTCCGCAGCGCCGGACCGGGAGCTGGCGGCCCTGTTGCCGTGCTTTGCCACCGGCACACCGGCGGCGGCAATGATCAGGGCAGCCGTGGTGGAGATATTAAAGGAATTGGAGCCGTCGCCGCCGGTTCCCACGATCTCCAATACCTCCTGCTCATGAAGCAGCCTGGTGCCATGACGGCGCATCTCCTCGGCGGAACCGGTAATCTCCTCAATGGTCTCTCCTTTCATGGACAGCGCCGTCAGATAGGCGCTCTTCTGAACGTCGGTGGCCTCTCCGCTCATAATTTCATTCATTACGGCCTTGGCCATCTCATAGCCGATGTCTTCCTTTTTGGACAGCTTGATAATTGCTTCACGAATCATGTTTTTCTCCTCTTTTCTGTTTTTATTTTCAGAGCCTCTGTCGGGCACAATTTCTTTTTCGGAAAGGAAATTCTCCAGAATGGCTTTTCCCTCCGGCGTCAGCACCGATTCCGGGTGGAACTGTACGCCGTATACCGGATACTCCCTGTGCTGCACCGCCATGACCTCCCCGTCCTGGGTGGAGGCGGTTATCTTCAGACAATCCGGCAGCGTATCCGGGTCTGCGGCCAGGGAATGGTATCTGGCCACGGTAATCTGTTTTTTCATCCCGGCAAACAGCTTGCTGTCATTATCCAGCGACACCGTGGACTGTTTACCGTGCATCAGCTCCCGGGCATAGGTAATGGCAGCGCCGTATACCTCACAGATGGCCTGATGCCCCAGACAGATGCCCAGAATGGGAATCCGTCCCTGAAAATGCCGGATCACCTCCTCACAGATTCCGGCGTCCGCCGGACGCCCCGGTCCCGGGGATAAAATAATATGGCTGGGAGCCAGCGCCTCGATCTCTTCCGGGGTCATCTCATCATTCCGAATCACTTTCATATCGGGATTGATGGAGCCCACCAGCTGGTACACATTATAAGAAAAACTGTCGTAATTATCGATCAATAAAATCATCTGCTTGCCTCCTATTTTCCTTTTTCCTACCCGCAGATCCCGGTGCAGGATTTAGAAATTCTCTGCGAAACAGCCCTTGCTGTGAGTATTGGCACTTCTTATACGAGATCCTGGGCTTCCTGGATCGCACTGCGCACCGCTGCAGCCTTCTGGATGCACTCCCGATATTCTTTCCGGGGAACGCTGTCCGCCACAATCCCGGCGCCGGAACGGATAAATACCTTGCCGTTTTTGCTGAACGCCAGCCGGATCGCAATACAGGTATCCAGGTTCCCGGTAAAGGACAGATAGCCGATGGCGCCTCCGTAGATCCCCCGCTTGTTATTTTCCAGCTCATTGATGATCTCACAGGCCCGCAGCTTGGGGGCGCCGGACAGGGTGCCCGCCGGCAGAATCGCATCCACCGCATCCAAGGCATCCCGTCCCCGGGCGATCTGTCCGCTGACCGTGGAACCGATGTGCATCACATGGGAATACCGCTCGATGGACATGTATTTTTCCACCTGCACACTGCCTATGGTGCTGATCTTTCCGATATCGTTGCGGCCCAGATCCACCAGCATATTGTGCTCAGCCCGCTCTTTCTCATCCGCCAGCAGCTCCCGCTCCAGCGCCAGGTCCTCGGCCTCATTCCCGCCCCGGGGTCTGGTACCCGCCAGAGGAAAGGTGTACAGCTTTCCGTTCTCCAGCTTCACCAGGGTCTCGGGACTGGCTCCGGCGATCTCTCCGTCCTGTCCGGAAAAGTAGAACATATAGGGGGAGGGATTCATGGTCCGCAGAACCCGGTACGCATTGAGCAGGCTTCCCTCCATTCTGGCTTCCAGCCGGTTGGACAGCACCACCTGGAAGATATCCCCCTCTTTGATATAGTGCTTTCCCTTTTCCACCATGGCACAGTACTGGGCCTCGTCAAACAGGGGCGTAAAGTCGCTCAGCAGCTTCAGCGGCGGAATGGGCTGCTTTTCCTCCCGCTCCACCAGCGCCTTCATATTTTCCAGCTCCATCACCGCTCTGTGATAGCCGGTCTCCGGGTCATCGGTCTTCATATTGGCAATCAGCACGATCTTCTGCCGGTAATTGTCAAAGGCAATGACCTTGTCAAAGAGCATCAGATCCACATCCTGAAAGCCGTCCTCGTCCTGGGCATCCAGCTTCAGCGTGGGCTCGCTGTACTTGATATAGTCATAGGAAAAATATCCCACAAGCCCCCCGGTAAAGCTGGGCAGCCCCTCCAGCTGAGGACTCCGGTTCTCCCGGAGAATCTCCCGGATATACCGGCGGGGATTGTCCTGGATCTCCTGGGTCATCATCGGGGTGCGGATCGTCACCCTGTGGTTATAGCAGCTGACGGACATGACCGGATCGTAACCCAGGAAAGAATATCTCCCCCACTTTTTATCCGCCTCCGCACTTTCCAGCAGATAGGCATGTTTGCTGACTACCTTCAGCTTCCGCAGCACCTCAATGGGGGTGGTGCTGTCGGAAAAAATCTCCGTGCTCACCGGGATCACCCCGTAGCTTTCCTCTTTCAGGATCTGTCTTACCTCATCCAATGTGGGTCTGATCTTCATAAAGCGCCTCCTTTTTTCCGTTGATACACGCAAAAAACCCGTCCATAACAGAGTACTTCTCTGTCAAGGACGGGTCAGAATTCATTACACCCGCGGTGCCACCTTGTTTCATGTCATGATGACATGCACTTTCAGGATACCAACATATCCCCTGCAACTGACGTATGCGTACGTCATGAAATACTCGGTCTCTTATCTCCATCTAACGACCTTTCCTCATGCCCTCAGTGGTCCATTTAACAGCCTGCATTTCCAACCTTTCTCAGCATCCGGTCTCTCTGTGAGCGCATTTACTGTTTTTATCTCCACTTCAACGGTTTGTGTTCCGCTATTCATTTTTCATTATATTACTCCAAGTGCCAGAACATGTCAAGCACTTTTTTCATCGAACTGCCGCCTTCTACACCAACCGCACGGTCTCCCTGGCGATAGCCAGCTCCTCGTTGGTGGGGATCACCATTACCTTAGTGCGGGAATCGGGCGTGCTGATCACAATATCCTCTCCCCGCTTGCTGTTAGCCTCCTGGTCAATGGTCACGCCCAGATAGCCCAGGTATTCGCATACCAGAGTCCTCACCAGCGGCGCATTCTCCCCCACACCGGCGGTAAAGCAGATCAGATCCACACCGTTCATGGCTGCAGCGTAGGCGCCGATGTATTTTGCCACACGATAGGAAAAGGTCTTCATGGCACAGATCGCATAGGCGTCTCCCCTGTGGTAGCCGTCCTCCAGATCCCGGAAATCGGAGGAAAGGTTATTAGACAGTCCCAGCACACCGGACTTCTTGTTCAGAACGGTCATGATCTCGTCAATGCTCTTGTTCTCCTTATGGGCCAGGAACTCAATGATAGCCGGATCAATATCCCCGGAGCGGGTACCCATGATCAGACCCTCCAGAGGCGTAAGACCCATGGAGGTATCCACGCACTTCCCGTTCTTTACTGCGGATACGCTGGCTCCGTTGCCCAGGTGACACACAATGGTCTTTAGGGACTCGTAGGGAACCCCCAATACCTCTGCGGCCCGTCTGGACACATAGGAATGGCTGGTGCCATGGAAGCCGTAACGGCGAATCTTATATTTTTCATAATACTCTACCGGCAGGCCATACATATAGGCCTCCTGGGGCATGGTCTGATGAAAGGCCGTGTCGAACACAGCCACCATCGGCGTACCGGGCATCAGCTTTCTGCAGGCATTGATACCGATCAGATTGGCCGGATTGTGCAGGGGTGCCAGGTCATTACATGCCTCAATGGCTTCCAGCACCTGATCGTCAATGATCACGGACTCTGCAAATTTCTCTCCGCCATGTACCACCAGGTGTCCCACTGCCCCGATTTCCTACAAGGACTTCACCACACCGGTCTTTTCATTGGTCAGCGCTTCCAGCACCAGGCGGATTGCCTCCGTATGATCCGGCATGGGCGTCACCGTCTGCTCTTTCTCACCGCCTGCGGGGGTGTAGGTAATCCGGCTGCCCTCTATACCAATACGCTCGCACAGTCCCTTGGCAATGCACTGCTCGGATTCGGAATTGATTAACTGAAATTTCAGAGAGGAGCTGCCGCAGTTGATAACTAATATATTCATGTTCTGATTTCCTTTCCCATTCTATAATATTTTCGCTCTCTTCCGTTCTCTGCCCCATCCGGGCGCATCTGTGCCCGGATGCAGAGCCGCCGGGCGCTTAAACAAGCTGTGCCTGCACCGCCGTCAGGGCCACCACGCCCACGATATCCTGCCAGGAACAGCCCCGGGACAGATCATTGACCGGCTTGGCGATTCCCTGCAGCATGGGGCCATAAGACTCTGCGCCGCCCAGTCTCTGCACCAGCTTATAGCCGATGTTTCCGGCATCCCGATTGGGGAAAATAAGTACGTTGGCTTTGCCGCCCACACAGCTGCCGGGGGCTTTGGACTTGGCCACGCTGGGAACCAGAGCCGCATCCGTCTGCAGTTCGCCGTCCAGCGTCAGGTGAGGATACTGCTCATGGGCAATCCGGGTAGCCTCCACCACCTTGTCCACCAGCGCATGCTTGGCACTGCCCTTGGTGGAATGGCTCAGCATAGCGATCACGG
>JAGANP010000401.1 GCA_017624175.1 Lachnospiraceae bacterium
AAGCCCGGAGATACCATGACGCTGAATCAGGCGCTGCATGTGCTGCTTTTGTACAGTGCCAATGATGCGGCTATGCTGATCGCCGAGAATGTGGGAGGCACCACGGAGCATTTTGTGGAGCTGATGAATCAGGAGGCTCAGGAACTGGGGGCAACCAATACGCATTTTATGAACCCTCACGGACTGACCCAGGAGGATCATTATACTACGGCATATGACCTCTATCTGATTTTTAATGAAGCACTGAAGTATGAGAAATTCAATGAAATTATTCAGATGAGCAGCTATGAAGCGACATACAGTGACGCTGGGGGAACGGAGAAGAATATCAGCATACGAACCTCCAATCTGTTCCTGAGAGGGGATTATAAGGCTCCGGATAATATTACCGTAATCGGGGGCAAGACCGGCACCACCAATGCCGCCAGAAGCTGCCTGATGCTGCTCTCCCGGGATGCCCAGGGTTCTCCTTATATCTCGATTATTCTGAAAGCAGAGACCCGGGATGTGGTATATGAAAAAATGATAGATTTATTAGAGGAAATACAGAATTAAAGGTTGTTTTTTGATCTGAGATAAACTATAATAGTATTAGTTCTAAAACAATTTACTTTAGGAGGGTTACCAATGGTTCAGTTAATCGTAGGCAATAAAGGTAAAGGAAAGACAAAACAGTTACTGGATAAAGTAAATAGTGAAGTTAAGAATATCACGGGTACTATCGCTTACCTGGATAAGAGCACCAAGCATATGTATGAGCTTAACAATAAGGTGAGACTGATCGATGTATCACAGTTCATGATTGAGAATGCCAGCGAGTTCCTCGGTTTTATCTGCGGTGTGATTTCTCAGGATCATGATCTGCAGCAGATGTATTTCGACAGCTTTCTGAAGATTTCCTGCCTGGAGGGCGCAGATATTACCGATACCGTAGCCAAGCTGGAGAAGATCAGCGAGGCTATGGGCGTGGATTTCATTCTCAGTGTTTCCCAGGATGAGAGCGAGCTGCCCGAAGCAGTAAAGAAGAATATTATTATTTCTCTGTAAGCAGAACATATACGCAATAGCAATTACGGATAAAAGCCTCGGATGAAAAAACGGGGCTTTTTCTAAGTTACAGTTCAGCTGTGACCTGCAGGACAGGAAAGGAGGTAATCGGTGGCAAACAGACAGCAGACACCCACGAATATTCGAAAATACCGCAAACCCCTGAATTTGAATATCGGCATGATCATTTTTACCGCCATCCTGATCTATGTGGTATATTGCGTGATTGCTTCCCTGAACACAGAGCATATCGCACCCTATGAGGTCAAGGAGGGCTCCCTGGCCACGAATTATACCTTTCGGGGGCTGGCCATCCGGGAGGAAACGGTATTCACTGCGCAGAAAGCGGGATATATCAACTATTATGCCCGGGATGGAGAACGGGTGGCCAGCGGAGATCTGATCTATACCATAGATGAGACCGGACGGCTCAACGATTACCTGCAAAGTACGGATATGGGGGAAAACGCCCTCAGCGAACGGGAACTGGCGGAGCTGCGTAATGAGGTGGTCAGCTTTATCCATAATTTTGATGCTGCAGATTTTGACAGCGTCTACAGCTTCAAGTACAGCTTAAAGAGTACGGTCATGAAGCTGGCCAATGCGGGGGTAATGCAGAGCATCAGTGATATCAACAGCAGCAGCAGTCTCACCGACATGGTGGATTTCTGCCGCAGCAGTACCACCGGGATCGTGACCTACTGGACGGACGGCTACGAGAGCCTGACCCCCGAGATGGTCAATGCCGATATGTTTGAGGAAAAGAATTATGAGAAGACCCAGCTTCTGGAAAATGAACTGATTACCCAGAATGATGTGGTGTACAAGCTTTCCACGAATGAAAACTGGTCGCTGATTATCCCGGTGGAGGAGGAACAGGGCCTCCTGCTGGAGGAGGAAGAGTACATTAAGGTCCGGTTCCTGAAAAATCAATATGAATCCTGGGCCAATGTGAGCCTGATCCGGGGCAGTGACGGGGAGCCTTATCTCCAGCTGGATTTCAATAATTCCATGGTGACCTTTGCCGCCGAACGCTTTGTGGATATCGAGCTGATCCTGAATGATGAGACCGGCCTTAAGATTCCCAATTCGGCCATTGTCCAGAAAGATTTCTATCTGGTGCCCAAGGCCTATATGACCAAGGGGGGCGGACGGAGCGGACGGCGTTATCCTGGAACGCTATAATGAGGAGGGCACAATCTACAGTGAATTTGTGGAGACCCCCATCTACAGCTATGATGCGGAGAACGAGGAATATTATCTGGACAGTGCGGCCCTGGAGATCGGTTCCAATATCCTGATGCCGGACAGCCAGGAAAAATATACCATAAGCCGCCGGGCATCCCTGACCGGTGTGTATAATATGAACAAGGGATACGCCGATTTCCGGCAGATCAATATACTGTATCAGAATGAGGAATACGCCATTGTAAAGTCCAATACTCAGTATGGGCTGAATGTATATGATTATATCGTGCTGAATGCAGCGGCGGTGGACGATGAACAGTTTATTTATTAATGCGAACAGGCAGGTGAGAGGATGATACGTGAAAATCTGGAGCAGACCCGAAAGAATATAGAAGAGGCATGCAGCCGTGTACGGCGTGACAGCGGAGAGGTACAGCTGATCGCCGTCAGCAAGACCAAGCCCGTATCCATGCTGCAGGAAGCCTATGCTGCAGGCGTCCGGGATTTCGGAGAAAACAAGGTACAGGAGCTGCTGGAAAAACAGGAGGTTCTTCCCAAGGATATCCGCTGGCATATGATCGGCCATCTGCAGCGCAATAAGGTAAAATATCTGGTGGACAAGGTATATCTGATTCACAGTGTGGATTCCCTGCGCCTGGCTCAGGAGATCCAGAAAGAGGCGGAGAAAAAACAGGTGGAGGTCAATATTCTGGTGGAGGTCAATGTGGCCGGGGAAGAGAGCAAATTCGGCAGTACCGCCGAGGAAGCCCTGCAGCTGATCCGGAAGATTGCTCTGCTGCCCGCCGTCCATATCCAGGGGCTCATGACGGTGGCTCCCTATGTGGAGGATCCGGAAGAAAATCGCAGGATTTTTGCAGACTTGAAACAATTAGCTGTTGACATTATGCGAAAAAACATTGATAATGTGAATATGAATGTGTTATCCATGGGAATGACCGGGGATTATCAGGTAGCAGTGGAAGAGGGTGCCACCTGTGTTCGAGTGGGAACCGGTATTTTCGGTGAGAGGGATTATGTAAATCATCATAAAGGAGAGACGATATAATGGGTGTAATGGACAAGTTTCTGAATTACATGAAGCTGAATGAAGATGAAGACGGCTACTACGATGACGATTATTATGATGAAGAGGACGACATAGAGGAAGCTCCCGCACCGAAAAAGCTGAGCTCGGTGAAAGACAGCAGCGACATCATGGAGGATAAGCCGGTAAAGAAGTCCGCACCCAGCAAGGTGACGCAGATGCGTCAGCCTGCCACCCGCAAGCTGCCCGGAGGCAGCGGCATGGAAGTATGCGTGATTAAGCCCACCTCCATTGAGGATGCCCGGGAGATCACGGAGACGCTGCTGGCCAATCGGACCGTGGTGCTGAATCTGGAGGGGATTGATGTGGATATCGCCCAGCGGATCATTGATTTTACCTCCGGCTCCTGCTTTGCCATCTCCGGCAATCTGCAGAAGATCTCACACTACATATTCATCATCACCCCGGCCAGTGTGGATGTATCCGGTGATTTTCAGGATATTTTCGGCGGATCTTTCGATTCCCCGCTGAATACGGATCTATAGGGAGTACAATAACTGTTCAGCGGCTCCGCTGCCGGACAGTTATTTTTTTCATCAGGAGATTACAAAAGGGAGGATTATTTTATGGCCCAGAGGTTGCCTATACTATACCAGAACAAACCATGTTATGATATCTATATCACCAGGGATTTCGCAGATGTTTCCCAGGAGTTTGCCCCCTTTATCACCCGGGATAAAAAGGTCTGCATCATTACGGATTCCAATGTCAGAGGGCTGTATGCGGACGCCTTGAAGACGGAGCTTGACAGGCTTTCGGATAAGGTGGATATTTATACCGTGCCTGCCGGGGAGGATCATAAGACCTTAGACAGCATTCGGGATATCTATACTTTCCTGATTCAGGAGGGCTATGGCCGCAAGGATCTGCTGGTGGCCTTAGGCGGCGGCGTGATCGGAGATATGACCGGCTATGCGGCAGCCACCTACTTAAGGGGCGTGGACTATATCCAGGTGCCCACCACCCTGCTTGCCCAGTGCGACAGCAGCATCGGCGGCA
>JAGANP010000402.1 GCA_017624175.1 Lachnospiraceae bacterium
CCCATTGCTGACCACCACAGAGTACCAGACACTGCGGACGCCCATATGCAGTACCGCTTCGCAGACCCATAGCGTCAGGAAGCGGAACACCCAGAGTCTGGAGGCATCAATGGCCATGGTGACCTCCGTATGTCCCGTACCCTGAAACAGCCCCATACTGGAATTATACACCCCGTTGGCAAAGCACCAAAAGGCCATAATACTCAGGAAATCGGCCGCCATGGCGATCACTTCCCCATCGTCACTGAAGATGCTGACAATAGCG
This sequence comes from Lachnospiraceae bacterium, assembly GCA_017624175.1. Lineage (GTDB taxonomy): Bacteria > Bacillota > Clostridia > Lachnospirales > Lachnospiraceae > Acetatifactor. The sequence continues at coordinate 266 of JAGANP010000402.1, forward strand.
GTGGAAATCGGCTCTCTTGATAATATCATACCACCAATAAACAGAAATACAACACAGATCCGCATGGAAATTCTGTATCCCCGCTCCGCCCGGTTCTGCTGTCCGGCCCCCATGTTCTGTCCCACAATGGTAGCCACAGCCGAGCCGATGCCGTTAGATGGCAGGGTAATCAGGCTGTTGACCTTGTTGCCGATGCCGTAGGCTGCCATGGCCTGGGTGCCATAAGCATACACATTCCGGCTCATCAGCAGAAAGCCCAGCTGCATGGTGCTGCCGCCGATGGCGGAGGGCAGACCGATCCGCAGAATCAGCTTCAGCTTTTCTTTTTCAAAATGCATATACCTCCGGTCGATGCGGATCTCCTGCCTGGGCCTGGTCAGCAGGAAAAATGCCACGATGGCGGGTACCATCTTGGAAAACAGAGTGGCTGCCGCCGCTCCGCCCGCTCCCATCTGCAGCACCACAATAAACAGCGGATCCAGAAACAGATTCAGGGTGATGCCGCCCAGATTCAGAAACATAGGCCGTACCGTATCTCCCTGGGCCTGATGGATGGCGGAAAAAAGATTGACCGTGAACAGAAAAGGCATATCCCAGATCACAATCCGCAGATACGTGACGCTGTGCCCATAGGTCTCCGGATCCGCCCCCAGCCAGGTCACAATACCCGGAGTAATCAGGAAACAGACAGAGGAGCAGAAGACGGCAAGCAGCATGGCAGCGGCAAAAATCTGATTGGCCATGCTGCGGGCTTCTTCTTTCTGATTGGCGCCGATATACTGGGCCACCAGCACGGAACCGGCCACCGTGATCCCGCTGCCGAAATTGATGATAATGCTCTGCATGGGCGTTACCAGATTGATGGCCGCCAGCTGTGAGGTGCCGATCTTTCCCAGCCAATAGGTGTCCGTCAGATTATACATGGTCTGCAGAAAGCTGTTGATCACCACAGGAATCGCCAGCGACAAAATCGCATGTACCATGTTTCCGTGGAGGATCAGGTCTCTGTTTACTTTTTTAGATACTGCTTTCATACATCAATTCCTCTCCCTTGCAAATCCGGGGCCTGCTGCCGGCCGGATTCCCATATCTCTTTTATCTTCTGTATTTTAGCACTAGAATACAGCGGTATCCGCTGATTTATTATGAAAATAGTCCGAAATCACTTATTTTTTGATATGAAAAGGAGCTATGGATCACTCCACAGCTCCGCTCTCTCTGAAATTCAATTATTCCCATTCCATGCAGTCCGTATAATCAGACCAGATATTGCAGACCCAGGTCTTGCCCTGATTCAGCACGATCTCATTGCCGTCCTCATCGAAATATCTGGTCACGTCATTCTCCGTGTCACGGGACCAGGTGCCCTTGATGACCTTACCATTGGTAAAGATATACGCATCATTGCTGCCATGGGTCTTAAAATACATATAGTCATTCTTAATCGGCTCTCTGACAACGCCGTCACAGACCTTGAACACCACATTGCTGACGGTCAGCTGTTCGCCGTTCATCTCATCAATCTGCTTGGCATCGTACTGATAACGATAGTAAAGACCGTCCTCTGCATTATACTCAAATACCGGCCGTGCACTGCCATAACCGCTCTTATTGCTGTTGGATCCGCCGGGATAAATCTTCGTTGCATACGGCATATCTGCATATTCCGCACGATGGCCGTCATTGGCAAACAGGAATGCCCCGGGGAAATCGGAATCATATTCCGTATCATAGCCCTGACGCTCTACCGCCTTATTATAGCCGTCAATGAACAGATATCCGGTATACTCCAGCTTATAACTGTCTCCTCTGTCGATTCTGTCAAATGCCTCTGAGGAGGGATTATGAATACCACTTACCGCCTGGCTGATATTGTCCACCTCATCACCGGCCAGCAGATCCTCCACAAAGGGAATTGCCAGACCCCAGTTACAGTAGATCGCATCCAGTCCCATAGCCTCATAGACATAATAGTCACGGGCGCTTCTCACAGGCCCGATATGATCCAGATCATCGTAGTCCTCAAAGAAAGCCATCAGGCGGGTAATACGACCCTCTACAGGCGCTTCATAAATGATGCTGGCCTGGGAGATCCCATACTGCGGAAGTATGCCCTTATTGTTGCCGATCATCACCGCCATACTGCGGCGTCTTGCCACTTCCTCATCTTTCCACTCGCCGGTCAGGTAGCTCTGCATCTTGCCGTCCACTACCGTCCTCTCACCAATCGTAGCCGTGGCGGCCACGGGAACATTCGCCTCTTCCTCACTGCTCTCCGCCACTTCTGATTCAGAAGACTGCACCGGTGCTTCCGTGTTGATCGGCTGTGCCTCAATGGTGGGTGCAGTGGTCTCTTCA
>JAGANP010000403.1 GCA_017624175.1 Lachnospiraceae bacterium
ATGGTTATGACCAGACACCCTAAAGCCACAGCTGTCAGCAGCAATCTGTTGCACACAAAGATATCCCACTGACTCCGCCATATTGCCGCCCCCTCCAGGGAATTGTGCCTCACCAGCAGACCGAACCGGCTGATGCCGCCGCTCAGCTCCGTTTTATCCAGCGCCAGAAACCACCAGACGCACTGTAAAAAGATCGCCAGAAGCGGGGAAAGCAGCTCCGTTAGCAATGCGCCCACTGCTGTTGCTGCCAGTATATTGGGCAGCAGCCACAAAAACGCTGTTCCCAGAGCTTTGCCCCAGGCAATATGGATCTGCGGATAAAGCAGGCTCACGCCGGTAATCACATGGGCAAAGGATAGCACAAGCGGCAGTATCATACAGCTGATCAGGGCCAGATAACGGATTCCTACGATCCGGACAGCAGAGCTTTTCCGGGTATAGACCAGCGCCTGCATCCTTGCTTTTCTGTCCAGCTGCCATAGACCCACCGCCACAAATACCGGCATCACCGCCAGATCAATTCCCATATAGTCACAGCACAGCCGCAGATATGCCTTTCCCAGCTCCTCCGACTGCATCAGGGCTTCATACTCCGCCGCTGCATCCTCATAGCTCATGGGTACCTTGCCAAAGCTGGCCGCCAGATTTTTCTCACTGTAGCTGCTTCCGCCGCCAATCAGCTCATCTGCACGCTGCATCAATTCACAGAATCGCTCATAGGTCAGGCTTTCCGGCAGGGTATATTCCGGCATTACCGCCTCCTGATATAACATGACGGGATTCCCCTCTTCATCCGTACCATGATAAAAATATCCGGATTCCTGATACCCGGTAAAGCCATCCAGCTGTGCTTCGGAGAGTCCTGTCAATTCTTCCAATATCCCCCGCATTTCCAGCCGCTTTTCCTCCTTCAGCTTTACTTCTTTATAGAACATGAAAGGATAGGCCGTATAACTGCCGGACAGGTAATCCCCCAGCAGCTCGTCCACCGCAGCAGGCATAATGATCTGCGGATCCTCCCGCAAGGTCACGCCGTAGCCGTCAGCCCCGGGAACCGGCTGCGTAAGAGGCTGCTCCAGCTCCACGCAAAACTGCGTTACATACATGGCAATCACCACTACCACATATAAAACAAAGGTCAGGGAACAGATCACCTTTCTGCATTCCTTGAAAAACAGCATTATTCCTCACCTCCCATGATCTCACAGCCGTGCTGGTACAGGCAGTACATATAGGCATCCTCACAGTTCGGTACTGCCCTCCCGGCTCCCGGCGGCAGTCTGTGTCCGCCGGATGCGCCCGCCTGCTGCCCTGCATTCCCTGCTGCGGAATCCGGTTCTGCATCAGCCAGAAACCGGACATTCACCGTCTCCTCCGTGCGCAGCATTCCTGTCACAATATAGTCCCGCTTGATCCGGGGCAGCATATTCACCGGAATTTCTGCGGTATAGACCTTTCCCCGGGCATTTTCCAGCAGCTGGGACACGGTTCCTTTCCAAAGGATCTCCCCCTCATTCAATATGGCAATATCCTCACAGGCCGCCTCAATATCCCCCACAATGTGCGTGGACAGAATCACGATGCGATCCTCCGCCACCTCACTGAGCAGATTGCGGAACCGGATCCGTTCCTCCGGGTCCAGGCCTGCCGTGGGTTCATCCACAATCAATACTTTGGGATCATGGAGCAGGGCCTGGGCGATCCCCAGCCTGCGCTTCATGCCGCCGGAAAGGCTCTTTACCCGGCTTTTCTGCTTCTGTGTCAGGTTCACCCGCTTTAACAGCAGCGGGATCCTCTCCTGACGCAGCGTTCTCGGCATCCCTGACAACGTTCCCAGATAATCCAGAC
>JAGANP010000404.1 GCA_017624175.1 Lachnospiraceae bacterium
ATCGAAAATAAAGAAACGGATTATAGGAGGCTTCCACCACATAGGCAATGGAAGCCAGAAGCAGCAGGGACGGCAGCAGTTTCTCCAGAACCCTGCGCACCGCTATCATGCCGCCGCCCGTAGACCGGTACATTTTCTCCGTAACCAGATGTACCAGGGGCGTAGCTGCCACTGCCGCAATAACCAGCATCACGCTGTATTCCAGCAGGAGAAACAGCGTTGCATCGTCATACATTCCTGCAGTCCCCTGTCCGAACATCACCTGCAGATAGGTCAAAGCGCCGCTGCCGCTTTCCACTGCGAACAGCACCCAGCTTACCAGCACGATCAGCCAGGTGTAGAGCCGCCCCACCGTGCGGGGCAGAGCTTTCAGAACCCGATGCAGCACCAGCTTTTCCAGAATCAGCCACAGGGCAAACCACAGCCCCCAGAGCAGAAAGTTCCACCCTGCACCGTGCCAGATCCCCGTCAGCATCCACACGATCAGAATATTCAGCAGCTGCCGGGGCAGTCCTTTGCGGTTGCCTCCCAGCGGAACATACACATATTCCCTGAACCAGCTGCTCAGGGAAATATGCCATCTTCTCCAGAAGTCCGTAATGGATCCGGCCATGTAGGGATAATTGAAATTCTCCGGAAAACGGAAGCCCAACACAGCGCCCAGACCGATGGCCATATCCGAGTACCCGGAAAAATCAAAATAAATCTGAAATGCATAAGCCAGCGCCCCCAGCCATGCCCCCAATACCGTCATGGTCTCCGGGCTGCTGCCGGAAATCTCCGTCCACAGAAGTCCCAGATTATTGGCCAGCAGCACTTTCTTGGCCAGCCCCACAATGAATCTGCGGCAGCCGTAGTTGATGGCCCCGATATCCGCTTTCCGCTCATGCAGCTGATCCTGGACATCCCGGTATTTGACTATGGGACCTGCGATCAGTTGGGGAAACATAGTGACATAAACGCCGAAATCCAGAATATTTTTCTGTACCTTCACTTCCCCCCGATAACAGTCAATGGTATAGGACATGGTCTGGAAGGTATAGAAAGAAATGCCGATGGGCAGCGGCAGATTCAGCAGCGGAATGCTGCACCCCAACAGCTGATTTACCGTAGTGATCAGGAAATCGCTGTATTTGAAAAATCCCAGTATGCCCAGATTAATGATTATAGAGGAAATGAGCAGCCCCCTGGCCGCATTTCTGCTTTTGCAGGCGCCGATGAGACGTCCGTGCAGATAGTCCGACACCGTGGAAAACAGCATCAGCAGCACATACACCGGCTCTCCCCAGGCATAAAAAACAAGACTCCCCAAAAAGAGGATGACATTTCTCATCCTCCGGGGAGTCACAAAATACAGGATCATAAATACCGGCAGAAACCGGAACAAAAAGGAAATACTGCTAAATACCATAGCTTAGCTCTCCATTATTGCAGCGCTGCCTTCCCGATTGCCTCCAGAGCCAGCTCATTCTGCTCCTGACAGTACCGGATGACCTCCTCATCGCTTACTTCCATGAGCTCCGTTACATCCGCACCCAGCTGTACGAAACAGACATAGTCCCCGATCACCTCGATCCGGGAAGCCTGAATCTTTCCCACATTCATCGGATACTGCATGGTATCGCTCACCAGCGTGTCCCGATAACTGTTTAAAACCTCTTCCACTGCATCTGTCTGTCCGTCGCTGGCTTTGATCACGATCAGCGTGTCCACGTTGGTACTGATCATAGGCATCTCGCCAAAGAAATCCGTATACATTTCGCTGGTCAGTCCATAGCTTTCCAGATACTCCGGAGGAAACTGGGTATTCGGCCAGTAATTATCCCCCATGACATCCACCACTGCCTGACGGATGGCGCTCATTTCCGCACTGATACCATCCTCGCCTGTCTCTGCCGCCTCTGACTGCTCCGGCTCGGTCTGTCCGTTCTGCACCTCAGACTCGGGCTGTGACTCCACTGCGGAAGTCTCCTGACTGCTCTCTGACGAAGCGCCGCCATTATCTGCGTTGCTGCGCCCGCAGCCAATCATATTCAGGGAAAGTACCGCTGTCAAAAATAATATTGTTAGTTTTTTCATAATACTCCTTTCTGCCACCAAGTGCAAGTGACAAGTGACAAAAAATCACTTTCATCATTTATTTTACATAGTATAACCGATTTCCCTGAAAATGTATTCTAAATTATTCTTAATTTTCCATAACCTTATCTTCATAATTCTTAGATCGCCCTCCCGGGACAATGCGGTCATACAAACAGAACAGACCGCCCACCGCAAAGGGCAGAATCCAGGTGACAAACCGAAATACCAGCAGCGAGGGAACCGTCACCTCCGGCTCTGCAAAGCTGCCGAAAAACAGCAGGTACACAAATTCCAAAGAACCAATGCCGGAGGGTGTGGGGATCACACCGGCCAGCATATAGACCACAGCCATCAGCGCAACACATTCCCCCGGAGAGAGGGCCTGTTTCCCATACAGCAGATAAGCCGGTATGGCATAGGCCGCAATAAATTTTACCAGATTGAGAAGTATGTTCTGTACAAGAACTGCCTTACGGGAAAAAAGTTCACGCCCCGACCGGTTCAGGAGCCGTACCTGTTCTTTCAGGGCGGTTATCTTCGTTCCGGCAGCAGGAAACCTCACTGCGATGCTGTCCAGCAGCCAGAGCACCGCCTTCATGACAGCATCCGATAAGATAACGGCAAGCAGCGCCAGCACGATGAGCAGTGTAATGACGCAGCCTGCTGCCAGAAACCCCAGATAGTCCCTGCACAGTTCCTGGGTCTGCGCAGAAGACAGCAGCACAAGAAACCCCAGACTGCCAAGCAGAGCCACGCTCACTTTCTTTATGACAAACTGCAGGATAGAGATGCCTGCTGCCGAGGCCCGTTCTATTCCTTTCCGGTGCAGATAGTGGATCTCCGCTATACCCGCACCGTTTCCGAAAGTAATCAGGCGGTAGAACTCACAGCGATATGCGGTGGCAATACCATAGCCCGGCCGGTATCCCGGAGCGTACAGGGCCGCCATGCGGTAAATGATTGCCCCCTCCAGTCCAAAATACAGCAGAGAAAAAAGGGCGCTGACCAGAATCGCCGGGAAAGAGACCTCCCTGATTCCTCGGAGGATCTCCTCCAGGGAATCACGATAGATCAGAAGGGCGATTGCCAGCAGCGCCAGTACGATCAGACCGCTTATGATTGTTTTACTCTTTTTTCTTGTAGTTTTCATAGGTATGTTTACGCTCCGGTGTCTCTGCCCAGAGCCTGTCGGCACAGGGCGCCCAGTTCTCGGCATACTCACGGCATTTGCCGCACAGATGCTCCACGGTTTCAGGGGACTGCAGGTCAGTGGAATGTGCGCCGCTTTCCTTTACCATGCGCTCCAGGATCTCCGGATTCTCCAGCATGGGACAGGGACGCAGATGGTTTTCGTTAAAGGGCTGATTATCCCGGTAAGCCATAAACAGAGGCTGCTTTAATATCTCCAGCAGGGAATGGGTTCTGATGTTTGCGCCGGAATAGTGAATGAACACGCAGGGCTCCGCATCACCATTTGCATTGATATGGAAGTAATTCCTGCCCCCTGCAATACAGCCGCCCACAAATTCCCCGTCATTCTGGAAATCAAAAGCAAAAATACCTTTGCCCACGGTCATATTTCGAATTTCCCGAATCCTGCTGCGCATATAGACTCTCTGCTCCGTTGTGGGCAGCAGCTCCGTGGCGGCAGCATTGCCCACGGGCATATAGTGGAAATACAGAGCGTAGCGGCAGCCCTGCTCTATCATCAGATCCACAAAGGCATCGCTGGTCACGGCGGTAATATTCTTGGAGGTATAGCAGATGGAGGTGCCGAAAATCAGCCCGTACTCTTTCAGCAGAGCCATAGCATTCATTACCCTGCTGAACACCCCGTCTCCCCGGCGCAGATCGTTGACACTCTCAAAGCCCTCCAGACTGATTGCCAGATAGAAATTGCCGACTCTCACCATCTCTTTGCAGAAAGCTTCATCCACCAGCGTACCGTTGGTAAAGGCGAGGAATGCGCAGTCATTATGCTTTTCACAGAGCCGGATGATATCCGCCTTTCTCACAAGGGGTTCTCCGCCGGTAAACATATAGAGATAAATCCCCAGCTCTTTTCCCTGTTCAATCAGGTGGTCCATCTCCTCAAAGGTCAGGTTCAGACGGTTGCCGTACTCAGCGGCCCAGCAGCCGGTACAGTGCAGATTGCAGGCGCTGGTGGGATCCATGAGGATCAGCCACGGTACGTTGCACTGATGGACCTCCCGCATTTTGCGGATTGTCTTGGTTCCATGGAAAAATGCCTCAAATCCCAGATTCAGGGCCGCTGTTTTCAGCACATGGGAATCCGTCTCCGAGAGAATGCTGTGGATATAACGGTTCAGTGTTGTATCCGGGCTGCAGATCATGGCTTTGGCTTTATCGTAATCCACGTCCAGCTTTTCACCGCTCATGTACCGCTGCATCAGATCCATCAGACGCATTACATCCTCTTCCCAGTCCTTATCCTTGTGTTTTAATGCAATGTCAATCGCTTTGCTGAAAGCGGCTCTTCCCGCCGCATGTGTCATAGTATTCATATTGCTCCTCCTTCGTACCTTTCCCTGTCGCTTCTGTTGCGCCGGTGCATGATTTTTACGGTATATAATACAATCCAGAGATTGAGAATACCGTCTATCATCAGATTCAGCCCCACAAACATGATCAGAACCTGTGAAATCTCACGAGGATAGATGATCAGCAGAAATCCCGCCACGCCTGCCAGTATGGCAATGATCAGAATCAGCCACCACTTGTTCAGGCCAAAGCGTCTGGCATCCAGGGCAGTCTGTATCTTGAGTACGGCATCTATCAGGATCACCACGCCGATAAAAGTCGGGAAAAAAGTGATGACGCCGTCCACAAAAAAGATCAGTGCACATCCGATAGCAATGGAGAAAATTCCCATGGCAAAATCAAACTGAAATGCCAGCTCATAGAGGTCTCTCGTAAAATATCCCGTGATTTTTACTATCCCATAGAGGATAAAAAGAATACCCGCCAGCCGACAGATCATCACCATGGACAATTCCGGCCTTATCATCAGACAGGCGCCGAAAATAATAAAAACAACTGCCAGCAAACTGTAAATCACCTTAATTCTTTTTAAATCTTTCGTTTGAATCACCTCGCCTCCGATTGTATGCACTCAGTATAGGAAAATGAGAAGAAAAAGAAAACGGACAAAAAAAGAGCACTGTCCGGAAAACGAACAATGCCTGAAAAATGACTGAAAATCAGACACTTTGTATAAAATGTCTGATTTTCCCGATGAATTCAGATGCTTAACAGCGCTGTTGCAATCGTGCTTTCATAAACAGCGGCAATCTTACGGATAAAGGTATCCGGATCGGAGGCATTCTCCGTCTGGATCCATTTCAGAATACTCTCACTGATCGCAAAACGGTACCAGTTGCAGATAAAGCGTACATTTGCATCATTCCCTATGGAAAGTTCCTCCGCTTTTTTCTCAATAAATTTCCGGGCAAATTTCTCCGATATCTCATTAATATATTCTTCAATAATATCCTTGCTCCTGGAATAATACAAATGAGTAAATGCGGCCTTATTCTCCAGAATCAGACTGATCCCCTGACGAAGCTCGTCATAAAAGGAACCGTCACCCTCGTACTGCTTCTGGACATTCTCTACCTCTGTGCGCATGATATCCTCGATCAGATCATAAATATCCCGATAGTAATAGTAAAAGGTATTATGGTTGATATCGCATTTTTCCACAATATCTTTTACCGTAATCTTATCCAGGGAACGCTGATTCAGCAGTTCGATAAAGGTTGTGATAATTGCTTTTTTCGTAAATTGTGCCATCTTTATCCTCTTACTGTTGCTTTTTCTGGATTATAGCATAATTCGACACCTGTTACAAATATTTATTTTTCTGTAAAACCTTACGCCCCTGTGCTCTCATTCTGCCGTTTGTCGGCGTACTTGCGGAACACCTCATAAAGCTGTTGCTCCAGTTCCCGGCGTTTCGTATTGCTGCTACCGCTTTACTTCCGCCAGCACATCCGGCGGAATACGGTCAACCAGCCTTTGGATATTCTGCAAATCGCTTTCCAGCTCCGCCCGTTCCATGCGGTCTTTCATCTTGCCGCTTTCGCTGGGCCGGGGACATGCGATAGGACGTTCCGTCCAGCCTGCGCTCCAGCGGCGGCAAGTTTTTATATGGGTTGCTTTTCATGTAGTCCCTCCGTTTGCTTGTCCGCTGCCGTTCTCCCCGAAAAGGCTTCCTGCCCCATTCCTGCGGCGTGTTCCGGCGTTGGCACGCTCCCCACAGCTTCGGGACATTTTGTCCCGAAGTGGCTCGTTGCGTTGCTTTCCCTGCCGGGGGACTCCTTTTCGGACGGTCATTCTGTTTTCAAGGTGCCGTTCACCGATGAAGTAAAATGAGTCTACACCTAAATGACCGCCCGCCCCGTATATCCATAAAGTCGGAAATCGTCTAAAAAAACAAGCTATTTCCACGCTCTCGGAATTGTGGTAAAATGGAGATAACAGAGCGATAAATCGGAAGTTGCGGGGGCCCATATGAATATGGAATATGATATGAATTCTGCTTTTTTATATATTAAGCGAATGATAGACGAGCATAAAAACGAAATCGAAACAAGTCAATATCATTATTGCATTTATATCACAGAACAATTTTATAATTGGTATTGTCACGGTTTGTTATCGGCTGATGATTTATATACCCTCATTGATTGTAACGACGATTTAGAAGTTGACAGTATCTTTAATTATGCTGAACTTTGTGAAATAGGAACCTGCAAAGAAATACATTATATGTGGGAAACTATTTTGACAATATTTTCGGTTATCGTATATATTGCTTATCAAAAAGAGAACAGTAAATATATCCCCCAAGACATAGAAGTAATAAACCCCGCTAAGATCAATGATTTTTTCAGGCAAATTGAAATGGGGACGGCGCCAAAAGAATTATTTGAATATTTTTGCAAAGAGGTATGTTATTGAAAACTTCCAGTTTATCAAGCTGACAAGGAGGGAGAGCATGGAACTATCCATACAAGAACGATTGAAAGACCTGCGGGAGGCCCACAGGGACGATTCTTTCAGCGTCCCGAAGGCAACCTCATTTTCGCAGCAACGCCGACAGAGCGTATAACACACTACACTTTGCAAGCAAAGTCGTATGCCAAGGGGAAAGCCCCTTTGGAAACCCCGGACAACAAAACAGGCTGAATATCTCGCACTTTCCCGGTGCTTGATACTCAGCCTTTATTTGTTGTCAGCAGCCCCCGTTTCATGGTCTGCGTGTAGTTCCTTATAAACTGACCTTAAGAGAATTTGAAAGCGAAAAATTGCATCACAATAAAAATCAGAATGTTATTTTGCCATGCATTTTCTCAAATTCAGCAATATGCCTTTTCATAAGGACTTCCACTTCCCTATTGGCAGAACGTGCATTATATTCCGCAACATAGCGAAATTTTTTCAGTGTTTCGTCATCTATTCGTACCGTAAACTTTGCAATTTTTTCTGTCATGATATACATTACCCCTTCGACGGCTTTACAACTTCATTATACCTGCAAAATGCCGTCATTTCCCTATTGACGGCAAAGTGACGGCATATTATTATTTAAATAGAATTAACATAAGTGTTATAATCTCCAGAAATCATGAACTTTGATCAATTTATGGAGGGGAACATAAAAAATAATATATTAGGAAAGAGGACGAAATGAACAAAATAGCAGCCAAAATAGCAATCGCCATAATAGCCAAAAAAGAAGGAGTTAAGAAAATTGAAGTAAGGAGAGAAATGGAACGAGCCATAGCAGAGGGATATAAAAATCCAGAAACACATCATAAATGGATTGAAATTTTTGGTGATAATAAAATTCCCACCCCGGAAGAATTTATTGTTGCTATAGGGGAAATTGTAAAAAATCAAAATAATAAACTCTAAAATGACTGCAAGCCGGTACAACTTTTGCGTGACAGCACCGGAAATATCCTGTATACTTCCATACAGAAAAAGATTAACCGAAAGGCGGAAGTATTATTATGAGTACATTGAATGTGGAGCATCTGACCCATGGTTTCGGAGACCGGGCCATCTTTGAGGATGTGTCCTTCCGGCTGCTGAAAGGGGAGCATATCGGCCTGGTCGGCGCAAACGGAGAGGGCAAATCCACTTTTATGAATATCATTACCGGCAGGCTGATGCCGGATGAGGGAAAGATTGAATGGGCAAAAAATGTCCGGGTAGGCTATCTGGATCAGCATACTATCCTGCAGCCCGGCATGACCATCCGGGATGTGCTGTCCTCTGCTTTCGATTTTCTCTATGAGATGGAGACCCGGATGAACGGCCTCTGTGAGCAGATGGCTGAGGCGTCTCCTGAAGAACTGGAGGAATATATGGAGGAGTTCGGCACCCTCCAGGAGCTGCTGACCCAGCATGACTTCTATATGATCGACTCCAAGGTGGAGGAAGTGGGCCGGGCGCTGGGACTGGCAGAGATCGGCCTGGACCGGGACGTCACCGAACTCAGCGGCGGCCAGCGTACCAAGGTACTGCTGGGGAAGCTCCTGCTGGAAAAGCCGGATATCCTGCTGCTGGACGAGCCCACCAATTATCTGGACGCCGAGCATATTGCCTGGCTGAAACGCTATCTGACGGAGTATGAGAATGCTTTTATCCTGATCAGCCACGATATTCCTTTTCTGAACAGCGTCATCAACCTGATCTACCATATGGACAACCGGCAGCTGACCCGCTATGTAGGAGACTACAACAAATTCCAGGAGGTCTATGCCATGAAAAAGGCCCAGCTGGAGGCCGCCTACAATAAGCAGCAAAAGGAAATCGCTGACCTGAAAGACTTTGTGGCCCGGAATAAGGCCCGGGTATCCACCCGCAATATGGCCATGTCCCGTCAGAAGAAGCTGGATAAAATGGACGTGATCGAACTGGCCGGAAAAAAACCCAAGCCGGAATTTCATTTCCGGGAGGCTCGTACCCCCGGCAGATATATCTTCCAGACCCGGGATCTGGTGATCGGCTACGACGAGCCCTTATCCAGCGCCCTGAACCTGGAAATGGAACGGGGACAGAAGATCGTGCTGACCGGCGCCAACGGCATCGGCAAGACCACCCTGCTAAAAAGCATCCTGGGGCTGATCCCGCCCCTGTCCGGCTCCGTAGAGCAGGGGGATTATTTGCAGATCGGTTACTTTGAACAGGAGATGGATCCCGATATTGCCACCACGTGCATTGAAGAGATCTGGAACACTTTCCCGGGCTTTACCCAGTACGAGGTGCGCTCCGCCCTGGCAAAATGCGGCCTGACCACCAAGCATATCGAGAGCAAGGTCAAGGTATTGAGCGGCGGTGAGCAGGCCAAGGTACGCCTCTGCAAGCTGATTAATCAGGAATCCAACGTCCTGCTGCTGGACGAGCCCACCAACCACCTGGACGTGGACGCCAAGGCGGAGCTAAAGCGAGCCCTCCGGGAATACCGGGGCAGCATCCTGATGGTATGCCACGAGCCGGAATTCTATGAAGGGCTTGCTACGGAGGTATGGGACTGCACGAAGTGGACCACCCGTGTATTTTAGTTTTCAAAGGTTATCGATCGAATTTTTTGCTCCGCCATATAACGGGAGATATTGAAAGTTCTGAATGAACTGTTCTCATTCCCCTCTTTCAGTCTGTCCAGATAGTAATAGCCGAAGCCCTGACGGCTGTTGGAACGATAGCCCAGCTCACTGGCCATTTCCGACAGATCCTCCGTCTGGAAATAGACAGCCGCTTCATATCCCATCAGATCCAGGATAACCGGGGCCGCATCCGCACTGAGGCGGCTCAGGAACCGGTAGTCCTCATAGGGCTCACCCTCAAAAAATTCGCTGCGTGTCTCCAGATCCGTGCTGGCCAGATTCACTTTGGCAATCCAGTAATCCGGATGGCTGAAGGACAGTACCAGATAACACAGAGTCACCACCACCATGCTGTACCGAAACAGCGGAAAGCTCTCTTTCAGAATGGAAATAATGACGCCGGTAAAGATCAGGAACAGTACCGCCAGGCTCCACAGCACAAAAATCCGCAGAAAGGTCAGGTAATACCAGCGGATATAAATGATCATCCGCATGGCGCTGGAGGCGATCATAATATAGGTGCAAAGCGACATCACTGTCAGAATTCCTTTCAGAATCCTGCTCTCCTTAAAAAAGTTCAGGCCGGTCAGCACAAAAATCAGGTTCAGAATGCTGACCGCCAGCAGCTGGAAGAATCCCTCCCTGGCATATTCCGCATAGGTGTATCCTGACGGAAGTGTCATCTTTCCCATAAACAGATAAACGATCTGGATTACACTGAACACCAGGTACAGCAGGGTCAGCAGAGCCGCAATGGTAATGGCAATCAACGGTTCACCCCTGCGGTGATCCTTTACCTCCTGATTGATCTCCTTTTTGCACAGATAGCTGACAATGCAGTAGGAGGCAAAGAACATAAAGGCCCACATAAACAGCACCAGCAGTATGTTTCCCAGGCTGAAATGCTCCAGCAGCCTGCTCGCCATATCCCGGAACACCGCATCCGCACTGTTCAGCAGGGCAAAAACCACCATCAGGATGGGCAGGGCGATCACCAGGCCCAGCAGCATATATACCAGCTTGCTGTTCTTGCGGTCCATCCTGTTTTTCATATACCAGTGGGCATCCCCGAAAGGACGGCCCAGTTCTCCGATGGCCATGAACACGGTCTGACAGATGGCTCCTATATATTTGCCGAGCTTCCACTTTCCGGTGTCGTATATTGCCGCCAGCAGAAAGCTGATGGTCAGCAGGAAGATTCCCAGCTTATTCAGGGCGATAATCCGCCCGTCGTCCGTGCAGAAAGTGGAAACGGCCAGCAGCATCATGCTGATCATATAAAAGCTGCTTCCTTTTTTTAAGGAAATCCCCAGTTTTGCAAAGCAGAAGCAGATATACAAGAGACTTCCTGCGATGAAAAAAGGGTAGGTCAATCCGCTGCTGTTGCGGTACATACAGAAAGCATACAGGCAGGCATAGAAAAAGGATGCCACCCCGAAAATCTGAAAGTTCTCTTTCATCTTCTTTGTCTGTTCTGTATCCTGCTTCTTTGGAGGCTGGGGAACCGGCGTGGGCCCTCCTGGCTGGGAATACACCGGTGCAGGCCCCGGAGCAGGTCTGGGTACCGCCGATGTGTTTGGCATGGGATTTTGCTGCGGCATACTGCCGCTTGTCGGTTCCTGCCAGGTATTGTTCTGTATATTGTCCATAATATTACCCCTTTCTGCGCCTCACTGTTTTTTCTCGTCCCCGGACTCTTTCTGGGATGCTTCGTCTTCATCCTCCACATATTCCAGAATATCTCCCGGCTGACAGTTCAGCGCCTTGCAGATGGCGTCCAGCGTGGTCAGGCGCACTGCCTTGGCCTTGTTGTTTTTCAGGATGGACAGATTGGCCAGGGTGATATCCACCTCTCCCGCCAGCTCCGTCAGTCCTTTCTTTCGCTTTGCCATCATCACATCCAGATTGATTATAATTGCCATAATTTTCTCACACCTTTGCACGCCGCCGTACACTGCACGGCTCTATCTCAAGCAGTCCGGGCGTCCCCGGCTCCGCAATGCTTTCCGCTTCTTCCTAGATCGTCAGATCATTCTCTTCCTTATAATGGATCGCTTCATCAAAGATCTGCGCCAGCACCTGGCAGAACAGCCCGGCGATCACAAATACCAGGATGATTACCAGCATAGCCACCGTGGTATAGACAATGCTGCGCACCACGGACATCAGTACGATCAGACCGCTGTAATAGCTCATATGCTTCAGGCTGGCCACATTTTCCCGCACAAAGCATTCCTTTGCCAGCACGGTCTTAAACATCTTCCGCAGCTCCCAGACAATGGCCAGTGCCAGGATTCCCAGCACAAAGTAGATCGTGACAATCTCCCCGTAATTCTCTTCCACCCTGGTCAGATACTTCCCGATCCACCTGACGCTTAACGGCAGGGACAGCGTTACCAGAATGCCCGCCGCAAACATAAAGTCCACCAGATATTTTGTAATCCTGATCACCGTATCCTTTTTCATTCTCTCTTATCCTTTCCCGCTTCCGCTCTCAGTAACCATAAATTACCACCAATCTGATTGAAAGTCAATACTTTTTTATCGAATCTCAATAAATATTTATTAAATCTCATTTTGCTTCAAAAAACAGGAGCATCCTCCCGGAAGATACTCCTGTTTCAAAAGCAGCTATTTCCTGTTTTATACCGGCGCCAGCTTTTCCAGAATGCTGTCCACAATTACCCCGGCCGCATCGTCCTTGGACATCAGCTCCAGTTCCCTGGTATCCTCTGCGGTAATGATTGTTACCACATTGGTGTCCGTGCCGAAACCGGCCCCCTGGGTCTTCAGATTATTGGCAACCACCATATCCAGATTCTTCCTGCGAAGCTTCTCCCGAGAATTTTCCAGCATGTTCTCCGTCTCCATGGAAAACCCGCACAGAAACTGCTTTGTTTTCCTCTCGCCCAGGGTCTTTAAAATATCCGTTGTTCGCTCCAGGGCGATGGAAAGCTCTCCCTCCTGCTTCTTTACCTTATGGTCGGCTGGATCCTTGGGCCGGTAATCCGCCACTGCCGCCGCCTTGATCACAATATCCTGCTCCTCATAGCGTTCCAGCACCGCCTCATACATCTCCTGAGCTGAGACCACGGGAACCACCTTTACAAACATCGGCGGCTCCAGACTGGTTTTACCGGTAATCAGGGTCACATCCGCCCCCCGCAGCATACAGTTCCTGGCCAGGGCATAGCCCATTTTACCTGTGGAATGATTGCTGATAAACCGCACCGGATCAATCTTTTCCATGGTGGGGCCCGCCGTCACCAGCACCATTTTCCCCGCCATATCCTTTTCCAGCGCACATGCTCTCAGAATATACTGCAGCAGCTCCTCCTCCGAGGGCATCTTCCCCACTCCCACATCACCGCAGGCCAGCCGACCCGTGGCGGGAGTGACCACCTCATACCCGAAGCGCTCCAGCTTCTGCAGATTATCCTGCACAATGGGATTTAAAAACATCTGGGTATTCATGGCAGGCGCCACAATCTTTTTACAGGTACAGGCCATCACCGTGGTAGTCAGCATATCATCGGCAATCCCGTTGGCGATCTTGCCGATCACATTGGCCGATGCCGGGGCAATCATGACCACATCCGCCAGCTTCGCCAGCGCCACATGCTCCACACTGTACTGGAAATTGCGGTCAAAGGTATCAATAAGACATTTATTCCCCGTCAGGGTCTCAAAGGTAATCGGATGAATAAATTTGGTGGCATTTTCCGTCATCAGCACCGTGACATTGGCGTCCA
>JAGANP010000405.1 GCA_017624175.1 Lachnospiraceae bacterium
AACTGGTTTACCTCGCTGGCACCGGGATCGTAGTCGATGGCTACGATGTTGGACTCGGGATAAGCTTTCCGCAGAGCCTTGATGACGCCCTTGCCCACCACATGGTTGGGCAGGCAGCCAAAGGGCTGTGTGCAGACAATATTGGGGACATTCTCGTGGATCAACTCCACCATCTCACCGGTCAGGAACCAGCCCTCACCGGTCTGGTTGCCGATGGATACGATGGGCTTAGCATATTCTACAATCTCTCGGATCGGCGTGGGCGGATCGAAATGTTTGCTCATGGCAAATGCCTTGGCAGCAGAACCCCGCAGCACATGTTCGATGGCCCAGATTCCCAGAGAGGAGATTTTCGCCGTCTTTTTGCTGGTTCCCAGATGCTCCGCTTTGTAGATCTGGTTATAGAAGCAGTACAGCATAAAGTCGATCAGATCGGGTACCACGGCTTCGGCACCCTCGGCCTCCAGCAGCTCCACCAGGTGGTTGTTGCCTGCGGGGGAGAACTTCACCAGGATCTCACCCACGATTCCCACTCGGGGCTTCTGGATATCCTTAATCGGAATTGCATCAAATTCTTCAATCATTTTCCTGCACATTCCCGGGAATTTGGCCAGGTTGATATGCTTGGCTGATACATAATCCTGGGCGATCTTCAGCCATTTCTGGTGAACCGCCTCCACGCTGCCGGGTACCTCCTCGTAGGGACGCATCCGATAGACACAGCGCATGAAGATATCACCGATCTGGGCGGACAGCGCCGCACGGATCATCATATCCACATTCAGGTGGAAGCCCGGATTGGTCTCAATACCGCCCAGATTCAGGGAAATTACCGGGATCTGAGCCATACCGGCCTTTTCCAGAGCCCGGCGGATAAAGCCGATATAGTTGGTAGCACGACAGCCGCCGCCGGTCTGGGTCATAATAACAGCTGTTCTGTTTAAATCATACTTGCCGGAGAGCAGCGCCTCCATAATCTGGCCCACCACCAGCAGGGAAGGATAGCAGGCGTCATTATTCACATATTTCAGGCCCACATCCACGGAATGCTTGTTGTCGTTGGTCAGCACTTCAAAGTGATAGCCGCAGGCGGCAAAAGCCTTTTCAAAAATATCAAAATGAATGGGTGACATCTGGGGGCAGAGGATCGTATAATCCTTGCGCATTTCCTCGGTAAACTGTACCTTTTTGATAGCGCTGGAGTGGATGGCACGCTGCTCCGCTTTCTGCTCCCGCACCCGGATGGCGGATAACAGGGAGCGCACACGAATCCGGGCAGCCCCCAGATTGTTGACCTCATCAATCTTTAAGCAGGTGTAGATCTTGCCCGAGCCGGACAGGATATCGTTCACCTGATCCGTGGTCACCGCATCCAGACCGCAGCCAAAGGAATTCAGCTGGATCAGATCCAGATTATCCACCAGTTTCACATGGCTGGCAGCGGCATAAAGCCGGGAGTGGTACATCCACTGATCAGAAACAATCAGCGGCCGCTCAGGATCAGCCAGATGGGAGATGGAGTCCTCGGTCAGTACCGCAATATCATAGGAAGTGATCAGCTCGGGAATACCGTGATTGATCTCCGGGTCAATATGGTAGGGACGGCCTGCCAGCACAATTCCCCGTTTCCCGGTCTCTTTCAGGTACTGCAGGGTTTCCTCTCCCTTTTTCTGCATATCCCGGCGGGCAGCTGCCAGTTCTTCCCAGGCCTTCGCCACTGCATCCCGTACCTCCTGGGCAGGCAGCTCGGTAAATTCCTTTGTCAGGGCATCGGCAATGGTTTCCTGGCTGGTAAAGGCCATGAAAGGATTGCGGAAATTAATGTTTTCCGTCTTTAATTCTTCCACATTATTCTTGATATTCTCAGAGTAGGAGGTCACAATGGGACAGTTGTAATGGTTATTGGCGTCCTCAAACTCGTTTCGCTCATAAAACAGGGCGGGGTAGAAGATAAACTTGATCCCCTGCTTGATCAGCCAGCTTACATGGCCGTGGGCCAGCTTGGCCGGATAACATTCCGACTCGCTGGGAATGGACTCGATCCCCAGTTCATAGATTTTGCGGGTGGAAACAGGGGAGAGCACCACACGGTATCCCAGCTGGGTGAAAAAGGTATGCCAGAAAGGATAATTTTCATACATATTCAGCACCCTGGGAATGCCCACAGTGCCCCTGGGGGCCTCGTCGGCAGGCAGGGACTCGTAGTCAAACAGGCGTTTCAGCTTATATTCAAAAAGATTGGGTACATTGTGGGCATTTTTCTGCCCGCCGATGCCCCGCTCACAGCGGTTGCCGGAAATAAACTGCCGACCGCCGGAGAATTTATTGATGGTCAGACGACAGCTGTTGGTACAGCCCTTACATTTGGCCATGCTGGTTTCAAACTGCAGATTGCAGATCTGTTCGTAGGAGAGCATGGTGGTCTGATAACATTCGGTAAAACGTTCCCGGGCGATCAGGGCAGCGCCGAAAGCGCCCATGATACCGGCAATATCGGGACGAACCGCCTCACAGCCCGCTATTTTTTCAAAGCTGCGCAGCACCGCATCATTGTAGAAAGTACCGCCCTGTACCACAATCTCCTTGCCCAGCTCGGAGGCATCGGATACCTTGATGACCTTAAACAGAGCATTCTTGATGACGGAATAAGCCAGCCCGGCAGAGATATCCGCCACACTGGCGCCCTCTTTCTGGGCCTGCTTTACCTTGGAATTCATAAATACGGTACAGCGGGTGCCCAGATCAATAGGATACTGGGCAAACAGCGCCGTCTGGGCAAAGTCCTGGACGCTGTAATTCAGGGATTTGGCAAAGGTTTCAATAAAGGAGCCGCAGCCTGAGGAGCAGGCTTCGTTCAGCTGCACGCTGTCCACGGTCTGGTTTTTGATCTTGATGCATTTCATATCCTGACCGCCGATATCCAGGATGCAGTCCACCTTGGGATTGAAAAAGGCGGCGGCATAGTAATGGGCCACGGTCTCCACTTCCCCGTCATCCAGCAGGAAAGCGGCCTTTATCAGGGCCTCGCCGTAGCCGGTGGAGCAGGAGCGGACAATCTGTACATCCTCCGGCAGCTGCTGATAGATCTCTTTCAGGGACCGGATGGCGGTTTTTAAGGGACTGCCGTCATTGCTGCTGTAAAAGGAATACAGCAGGGAACCGTCCTCGCCCACCAGAGCAATCTTGGTGGTGGTGGAACCGGCGTCAATCCCCAGAAAAGCGTTGCCGTGGTAGGAAGCCAGATCTCCGGTTTTCACCTTGTGCTGTGCATGGCGCTTCTGGAACGCATCATATTCGGCCTGATCCGCAAAAAGAGGCTCCATACGTTCCACTTCAAATTCCATCTTGATTTCGCCGGAAAGTTTGTCCACCATCTCCGCCATGGTATAGCTGACATCCTCTTTGGCATTCAGAGCGGAGCCGATGGCGGCAAACAGGTGGGAGTTGTCCGTATCAATGATATGCTCCTCATCCAGGTTCAGGGTGCGGATAAAGGCAGTTTTCAGCTCCGATAAAAAGTGCAGCGGTCCGCCCAGGAAAGCCACATGTCCCCGGATGGGTTTGCCGCAGGCCAGACCGGAAATGGTCTGATTGACTACCGCCTGAAAGATGGAAGCCGCCAGATCTTCTTTGGTAGCTCCTTCATTGATCAAGGGCTGGATATCGGTCTTGGCAAACACGCCGCAGCGGGCGGCGATGGTGTACAGGGACTGGTAATTTTTGGCATACTCATTCAGCCCTGCCGCATCCGTCTGGAGCAGGGAAGCCATCTGGTCGATAAAGGAGCCGGTACCGCCTGCGCAGATGCCGTTCATACGCTGTTCTACGTTGCCGCCCTCAAAATAGATGATCTTGGCGTCCTCGCCTCCCAGTTCGATGGCCACATCAGTCTTGGGAGCCAGTTCTTTCAGGGAGGTAGCTACAGCAATAACCTCCTGGGTAAAGGGGACGCCTAAGTGATTGGCCAGGGTCAATCCGCCGGAGCCGGTAATCATAGGGTGCAGCAGGGTGTTGCCTAATTTGTCGTAGGCTTTCCGCAGCAGGGAGGACAGGGTCTCCCGGATATTGGCATAGTGCCGCTCATAATCGGAGAACAGAATCTCATGTTTTTCATTTAAAATAGCGATCTTGACAGTGGTGGAGCCAATGTCAATGCCCAGGGTATATACAGGCAGCTGCTGTTCCCCGGTTTCGCAAACCATACAGTTAGTATTCATGTAAGAACATCCTTTCTAAAAGCACTTGGTCTGATGATCATTCAACCATTCTGCTCGGCCGGAAGCATATTCCGGTTTGTAATATGTAAATCATTTTCGCATATTCTCTGACATTATACGACAGAAAAAACAAAATGGCAACGCAGGAGAGCGTTCAGATCCTGTTAAATTTTTGTAAATTAGGGAAAGTTTTATTGATATATATGACAGGCCATAGAAAATATAGTACTTCTATTCCTTTCCCTCGCCTTTGACAGTTTGAAAAAGAATAAAACGGCTGCCCCCTTGATTTTACAAGGGATACCGCCGCTGTTTCTTTTGCTTCGATATGTACTATTTTTTACTTTGCGAGGATTGGGCGTTATGCGGTTAAAAATAAAGTGTCAAAGACCCATATATCTGAATATATGAAATGATTATTAAATCGGATTTATCCGGTTTACTTTTTGTCTGCTGAATGGTACAATTTAGAATTATATATGACAAATCGAATTGCAAATATGCTATGTTTTGCTGTTTGATGAATCGGAATTTGAGGAGGAAACAAGATTATGATGTATCCGCTTATGACATTAGATGATGAAACAGAAATTGTTCACTCTGATATGCTTGATGACGGAGAAGTAAAGGTATATATTGAAAATTTCGAGGAAATTATCCGGTCAATGGGAGGCTTTTATGAGTAAATTTGAAAAAAAATTCGGAAAATATGCGATTAAGAATATATCCCTGATGCTGATTCTGTGCTATGCGGTGGGCTATGTGATCGAGCTGGTGGGGGGCAATTTCATCAATTTCCTGACACTGGATCCCTACAAAATCCTGCACGGGCAGATCTGGCGGATCGTGTCCTGGATCCTGGTGCCGCCCTCGTCCTTTAACCTGTTTACCATCATAATGCTGTATTTTTACTATTCCGTTGGCACTACGCTGGAGCGAACCTGGGGAACCTACCGGTATAATGTTTATCTGTTCTCCGGAATGTTCTTTACTGTGGTGGGCAGCTTTGTGGCCATGGGACTTTGCTATGTGTTTTACGGAGATATCATGTCGATCCCCGGCAATGCGGAATATGTGTGCAGCCTCTACAGCACCCTGTTCAGCACCTACTATATCAATATGTCCATCCTGCTGGCCTTTGCGGCTACATTCCCGGATGCGGAAGTGCTTCTGATGTTTGTGATTCCGGTAAAAATGAAATGGATGGGAATCATTTACGGGGTAATGCTGGTATTTGACGTGATTCAGGATACGGGCAGTCCGCTGGCCAATATTTTCTATCGGACAGCCATTGTGGCTTCACTGCTGAATTTTATCATTTTCTGGCTTACCAGCAGAAATCATATCCACATGACCCCCAAAGAGGTGAAGCGGCGGCAGAGCTTTAAACATGAGGTGAAGAAAAATCAAAAGATGAGCGGACATAAATGCGCTATCTGCGGCAGGACGGATGCGGATGATCCCACGCTGGAGTTCCGTTTCTGCTCCAAATGCGAGGGCAATTACGAATATTGCCAGTATCATATTTTCGCACATGAACATGTGAAAAAACAGTGACCGGATGTAACCTGACGACAGGAAAGCTGTCTATATAGGCAGAGGAAAGGATGAACAATGAATCAGGAAGTTTTGTTTGCGCAGACCCTGGAGAAGGTCAAGGCGATGGCTGCAGATCAGGGCGGCTGGATCAGCGAGGAGGATGTACAGGAGGCTTTTGACCCCATGGGGCTGTCCGGTGAGCAGCTGCAGATGGTCTATGATTATCTGGTAAAGCATAAGATCGGCATCAATGCGCCGGTGGATCCGGACGATTACCTGACAGAGGAGGAAAAAAACTATCTGCAGAACTATCTGGATGAGCTGGCGGCGCTGCCGGAGAGAAGCCCGGGAGAAAAGGAAGCGATCACCCTCTCCGCCATGGCGGGGGATCCGGATGCCCAGAGCCTGCTGACGGAGATCTATCTGCCGGATGTGGCAGAGGTGGCCAGGCTTTACAGCGGCCAGGGCGTGCCCCTGGAGGACCTGATCGGCGAGGGAAATCTGGCGCTGGCCATGGGGGTATCCATGCTGGGCGCCCTGGAACATGCGGCTGAGGCTCAGGGCATGCTGGGTAAGATGATGATGGATGCCATGGAGGATCTGATCAGTGAGCAGCAGAGCACGGACAAAGCGGATCAGAGGATGGCGGACCGCATCAATAAGGTGCTGGAGGCCGCTCGGGAGCTGTCCGAGGAGCTGCACCGGAAAGTGACCGTGGAGGAGCTGGTACAGGAGACGAAGCTGTCGGAAAAGGCCATAAGAGATGCCATGCGTCTCAGCGGTCATCAGATCGAATATCTGGAGGAAACCTGATGCTGTTACAGAAGCAGAGCTATGAAGATTATAAATATGTACTAGTGGATACGGGCAATGTGTACCTGGGGGCAAAATATTCCTACCGGGAATTGCTACAAAATGAAGATGTACCGTTTAAAATACGGTCCATTGTGGAACGCTATATATTGCCGGAAGCAGACCCGGACACCACGCTGGAGAGCGATTTTTACTATATGACCGCTGACAGCTTTGCCTATCGCACCTACAAGCAGCTGAAAATCAAGGTAAAATGCAGCAGGCTTGTGGAAAAGAAAGGGCTTTTTTCCGGGAAAAAGGTCTATACGACGGAACTGATCGGGCTGGAGGCGTTTGCGGCCATGTCTCCGGCGGAGAAGCAGGCCCAGGGAATCCTGGTGCAGGAGATCGTGGTCAATAAACTGGCATTGATGGTGTTTACCGTATAAGACAGACGGGATCAATGCAGACAGGGGATATGCGGGAAACGAGCCAAATAAAATGGAAAAAGAGGATGCAACCATGCGGGTAGAGGAAGTAACAAGCTATGAAATAATCGAAAAGAGAGAGATTCAGGATCTGAATTCCATGAGTTATCTGCTGCGGCATAAAAAGACCGGAGCCAGGGTAGCGCTGCTGGAAAATGACGACGATAACAAGGTGTTTTATATCGGCTTTCGGACACCGCCGGAGAATTCCACCGGTGTAGCGCATATCCTGGAGCATTCCGTACTGTGCGGCTCCCGGGATTTCCCGGTGAAGGATCCCTTTGTGGAGCTGGTAAAGGGATCCCTGAACACCTTTTTAAATGCCATAACCTATGCGGATAAGACGATCTATCCCATTGCCAGCTGCAATGACAAGGATTTTCAGAATCTGATG
>JAGANP010000406.1 GCA_017624175.1 Lachnospiraceae bacterium
ATTTTCCGTCATCAGCACCGTGACATTGGCGTCCAGCTTCTTTAACATGCTGGCCAGTCCGGCAATCTTATAGGCCGCAATGCTTCCCGTCACCGCAAGAACCACATTTTTCCCCTGAAGCATCTTAAAGTACCTCCTATCCTTCACGATTCCTGTCATAGATGATTTTCAGCCCTTTCAGCAGCAGATCATCCTCCACAATGATCTCATGCCTGCAGAGCGGGATCACCACCCTGGAGAGTCCGCCGGTGGCAACCACCGTGGTCCGGCAGCCCAGCTCCTCCTCCATCCGGTCGATCATGCCGTCTATGGAGCATGCCGTTCCCAGCAGAAGTCCGCTCTTCATACAGTCGATGGTGTTCTTTCCCACAGCTTTCTTGGGCTTCTCCAGGCTGACACGATAGAGCAGGGCCGCATTGGAACCCAGCGCCTCCATGGAAAGCCGCACGCCGGGCATGATTGCGCCGCCCACATAATTGCTGTCCTGATCCACCACGGAAAGGGTGGTGGCTGTTCCCATATCAATGATAATCAGCGGAGCCCCGTACTCCTTGATGGCTGCCACGGCATCCACGATCATATCGCTTCCCACAGATTTGGGATTATCCATCTTGATATTCAGTCCTGTTTTCAGCCCCGGCCCTACCACCTTGGGCTGTTTGCCCGTGATCTTGGCTACCGCCTCACAGAGCACATTCACAAGGGGAGGAACCACTGACGAAATAATGGCGCCGTCAATCTGCCTGGTATCAATGGCATACAGCTCCAGCACGGTCTTAAAGCCCATGACATACTCCAGAGCGGTTTTGGATTTATCCGTTGACAGCCGCTCCACAAAATAGGTTTTCTCATCATCTATACAGCCAATCACAATATTGGTATTTCCCATATCAATCGCCAGTATCATATTCCGTTCCTCCCGTTTTCCTTATTCCTTTGTCTTTCCGCCGATGGGGCTGAGCTTCATCAGCACCAGTCCCACGCCGTAGACGATCACTGCACCCACAATGGCCTCGATCACGCCGTTAAAGCTGATGACACCGCCAATCACGCCCAGTACGGCGCTGGCATCAATGGAGAGCGCCGTGGCATAGGCGTCCTTATATAACACATAGATTCCGCCCATCACCAGCAGCGTATTGACCAGCGCTCCCGAGATTCCCGCATAGACAAAGGGAATCACCTGGGCATTTTTCTTCAGAAAAGCCAGCTCTATAATGATAAATACCACCAGGGAAATGCCAATGCCCAGCACCGCCTTAAGCAGGGTGCTCATACCGGCTCCGACTCTGCCCAGGAATGCGTAGACGCCGCAGAATAAGAAAAGACAGATCAGCGCATTCAGCAGGGAGCCCCATATTTTCTTTCTCTCCGAATGCAGGGTCTTCCTCAATAAGAGATACACATAATAGGGAACCACGCCCACCAGAATCCTGGGAACAAAACAGATAAAGATACTCTTAAACACGCCGGATACACCCACCATATCCATCGCCAGTATCGGTGAAAATACAAAGGCTGACAGTGATGTGGGCATAAAGGTATTCTTGACAAAGCTGGTACAGCCAAACACGAAACCAAGAAATGCGCCTTTTTTCGGCCCGCAGAACAGAGATCCCAGAATTACAGGAATGTGAATAATTGTTGCATTGATTACTACCAGAGGTATGTAACCCAGCGGCGTAAACGCCATGATGATGATGATTGCCATAAAAAGGGCAGTCAGCACCATACCGAACATTTTCCTGTTTGTATTCATTTTTATCCTCCTTGTTGTCGCTCCGCCATATTTTCCCATGCCAGGACTAACACGGGAATTCGGATGCAATACAGTTTTTATTATATACAAAGACCCACGGAAATACAATGGACCTCAGGACTTTTTCTGCTCCAGCCTGTTGAAATCAATATTTGCCTCCCGCAGCAGGGAGCGGAAAAATTCCTCATACTCCGCCCTGTGCTCCGGGTTCTGCTGGGCATCCAGCATCAGAAACAGAATATTCAGGATGGCATGGAACAGCAGCTCCACCGAATAATAACTCTCAATCAGATAGTGGGACATTTTCGGAAACACCAGCGGGATGCTGCAAAATTCCATGATTGGAGACACATCACAGGTGGTCAGTACGATCACCGTGCAGCCCTTTGCATAAGCGGTACGGGCCACATCCAGCGTATCCTTGCTGAAGCCGCTCTGGGAGATGGCCAGCAGGACGTCCCCCTTTTTCATGGCAACACAGTCCTGCATGCCGCCGATATGCTCACTGGACAGAAAGGCCGGAATACCGATGCTTTTCAGCCTTGCCTGAAAGGTGGAGGCATTGAGCCCGGAGTAAACATTTCCGAAAATATAGACGATGGGGGCATGGAGCAGGGCGGCGGCCGCCTGATCCAGCTTCTCATAATCCAGACGCTCCGCCGCATTTTCCAGCAGACGGCAGTTGGTCTGCAGCAGATGTTTCACCAGAGCCGCCGTATCCTGCTCTTCACTCTTGAACTCATAATGCAGCGAGGTGGAGAGATCATAGGAATACATGGCCAGCTCTGTCTTGAACTCACTGTAGCCGGAATACCCGATCAGCTTGCAGAAACGCACCACACTGGAATAAGAGGTGTCAGCCTGGGCCGCCAGCTCAACCACGGAGAGATAGGGAACCCGCTCCGGATCTTTCAGGATCACATCGGCGATCATTTTTTCCTTATGATGTAAAGAATCATAGATACTGTTGATTTGAATAATGGGATTTCCTTTCATTATCATCCTGCACTCCCTTAATAACAATCTTTGCATTTATTCTACCTAAAAATGGGAATTGAGAAAAGTAAAATTTTCTTTACATTGCCGGTTTCAAGCTTTACGCCCTCTACAGAATTTTTTACCCAATCATGATAGAAATATTTTCCGTAAACCATCAAAATTATTTCCGTAAGAACAACAAAGGAATGAAAAAAGGAGGAAAACATGGAAAACGGTATTCTGAAAATTGCCCATCTCTCAGATACGCATTTCTGCAAATCCTATTGCGGCAGCAATATGGAAAGCGCCTTTGCCAAGGGCTCTGATCCGTCCCTGAAGCTGAGAACTCTTTTGCAAAAGACGGTAAAAGAAAAAGCAGACTGCCTGATTATCTCGGGGGATATTGTCCACGAGGGCTGCGAGGAGGATTACAGCTGCTTCCGGGAGATGGTGGAGGAGATCATCGGAGACCGCATGAAAGTGCTCTATGTATGCGGCAATCATGACCGAAAAGTTCCTTTTAAAAAGGGACTGCACATGAACTGTCAGACAGAGTCCATCTATTACGCAGAATATGTGAATTCCTATCGGATCGTTGTACTGGATTCCGCTGTGGAGGGAAAGGAAACAGGCGCCATCAGCAGGGAGCAGGAGGAATGGCTCAGGGATCTCTTAAAAGTAAATTACGGGCAGGGAACCCTCATCACCTTTCATCATCCCATCGTCTGGGATATGCCGCAGCTGGCCATGCCCGTCAGTACGGAACTGATGGATATCCTGACGCACAGCGACGTCATCGGGATCTTCTGCGGACACACCCACAGCAACAATGTGACCAGCTTTCAGGGGATCAGCCAGTATACCGCAGACGCCATGGCGTTTGGCATGGATATGGAAGGAGATATGCTGCGTTTCGTGGAAAAGGGCGGGATGAGTTTTTATCAGATACAGGGGAAAACGGTGAGTACCCATGTGGAACCGCTGTATGAAAAGGTAAAGGTACTCTCACAGATCCCTTTCCAGGAGTTATTGAAGCTGATGAACTGATTCAGAAAAATGAAAAAGAGGAGAATATCATGAAAAAATTATTATGCACTTTGATGACTGCGGCGCTTACCGTATCTTTACTGGCCGGCTGCGGCAATGCCGATACCGGTTCCCAGACCGCCTCCGGCACCGCAGCGGATTCCGGTATCGGTGCCCAGAATACCCAGGACAGCGACCTGCTGGATCCCGCCAATCCCACCACCGTGACGTTCTATTCCTACAGTCTCGGTTACCCCAGCATGAAAGACGGCATGGAGCATCTGATCCGTTCTTTTAACGAAACCGTGGGAGCGGAAAAAGGCGTGATCGTAGAGGGGATCACCGACGATATGACGAAATTCCGAACCGATATTCAGGCCGGCAATCAGGTGGATGTGGTGCAGATGACCTTTGGCCAGCTGGACAGCGCCAGAACCTCCCTGGGCTTCCAGGCCTATGAGGATATCTTCCCCGCCGATGAACTGGCGGAGCATTTATCCGGCATCTCCGAGAATGCACAGGCGCTGGCTGAAATTGACGGCAAGATGTATGCACTGGCCTTTACCTTCAGTACGCCGATCCTCTACATCAACGGAGATCTGTTCCGGGAGGCAGGCCTGGATCCGGAAAATCCCCCTGCTACCTGGGCGGAGATGCTGGAATACGCCCAGACCATCAAGGAAAAAACAGGCAAAAACGGGCTGGCATTCTCTCCCACCAACGGCTGGGTCACCGAGGGTATTATCTATACCGCAGGCTCCGATATGCTGAATGCAGATAAAACCGAAGCGGTATTTGCCAACGAGCAGACTTTCGCCGCCTTTGAAACCTGGAAAGAATTCTACACCTCCGGCTGTGCTGTGGCAGAAACGGACAGCGAAGCAGCCCAGGAATTTATGGCAGGCAACGCCGCCATGCACATTCAGTCCACCTCCATGTTAAGCGGTATCATTGCCGCCTCCGAGGCAGGGGACTGGGAGTTATACGGCGCCGCCATGCCCGGTATCGGCGACAACGAAGCCGTTCCCGTTAATTCCGGCAGCTGTCTGGCAGTTCGATCCGATTCCCCGGAGAAAGCCGCAGCCATCTGGGAATTCATCAAATATGCTACAGGTGATGAGGGCTACACGATTATCACCTCCGAGATCGGTTATCTGCCCCTGAGAACCTATCTGGCAGACGATCCGGCCTACCTGAAAGACTTTGTAGATCAGTACCCGCTGCTGCGCATCAATCTGGCACAGTTAGAACGGATCCGCCCCGTGACAATCTGGCCCGCCAAAAACGGTACTGAAGCGTTCTCCGTATTCACGGACGCCGTCCAGAAAGCCCTGACCTCTGACAGCGATGTGACGGCGGTTCTGACCCAGGCCCAGGAAGATATCAATGCATTGCTGCAGCAATGAGAGAGGAAAAAATGAACATCTATCTTACCCAACCCGCAACCCGGGAAATGGTAAAGCCCAGGCGCACTGCCCGGGCTGCCTTTTCCCGTAAAAAGAAAAAAATCAATGTCAAGCCCTATCTCTTTCTGACACCTGCTGTACTGATGCTGATCTGGTGGGTGTATAAGCCCATGCTGGGAACTCTGCGCTACAGCCTGTATGACTGGAGCATGGTGCCGGGAACCGAAGCCGTCTATGTGGGGCTTTCCAATTTTAAGAAACTCCTGACCAATAAGGATTTCGGAACAGCAGTCATCAATACCGGGGTCTACATTCTCGGCATGCTGCCTTTTTCCGTGATTCTGCCCGTCTTTTTATCCGTTGCCACCCAGGGCCTGCAGGATAAGGTAAAAAAGCTCTATCGTGCCTTTTTCTTTGTCCCCATGATTATGGCGCCTGTGGCCGTAAGTACAATTTTCCAGTGGCTGCTGCATCCCAGCAACGGCCTGATCAATCATTTGCTGCAGACAGCAGGCATCACGGCCAACAATATTTCCTTTTTTTCCGATGAAAGATTTGCAAGGCTGATGATCATCCTGATTTCCGGCTGGAAAATGCTGGGCTTCGCTACTCTGATGTTCTCCTCCGCCTTAAGCGGAATTGACAGACAGTATTACGAAGCGGCTGCTTTAGACGGCGCCGGGAAATTCCGCAGCTTTTTCCACATCACCCTCACCATGATCTCCCCCACGGTCATGATGATGATTATGATGAGCGTCCTTTTCTCCAGTCAATGGAGTATGGCTTATATTGATGTGCTGACCCAGGGCGGACCTTACGGCACCTCCACCAATATTTATTACCTGATGTATAAGTACGCCTTTAAGGATATGAATGTGGGCGTATGTGCAGCGGCAGCCGGTCTTTTCATGCTGGTCTTCGTCATTCTGGCTATGCTCCTGCAGAAGCTTAGCAGCAAAGTGGCATTTTATGATAACTAGAGGAGGCATGGATTTATGAAAAAAACAGCATTAAATGCGGGACGGCATTTTCTTTTATTACTGCTGTCTTTCATCGCCATCTTTCCGTTATACTGGATGGTGGTCTCTTCCCTGAAAGGAGAGGGAGAGATCTTTAATTATTCCTTTCTGCCAGAGCATTTTCAGCTGACTAACTATCTGTACGCTTTTCAGGAGATGCCCATACTCCGAATGCTGGGAAACTCCCTATTAAACAGCACGATCCAGATGTCCCTGCAGCTGCTTACCGCCGTCATGGTGGCTTATGCCCTGATGCGCTGGGAATTTAAGGGAAAGGCATTGATCTATTCGCTGCTGACCCTGACCTGGCTGATCCCTTTTCAGGCCATTATGATTCCCAACTATGTGCAGATCAACGAGTGGAAACTGAACGGCACCCTGGCAGCGATCATTTTGCCCAATATGGTGTCCGCTTTTGCCTGTCTCTCCATGTATCAGTCTTTCCAGTCCTTTCCCAGAGCGCTGATCGAAGCGGCGCTGATTGACGGAGGCGGAGAACTGGCCATTCTGACCAGGGTAGTGCTGCCCACAATGAAAGCAGGCATCGCCTCTCTGGGCATCATGCTCTTTATCACCTCCTGGAATGACTATATGTGGCCCATGCTGGTGGTCAGAAACCTGGAAAATGCGCCAATACAGATCGGCCTGAAATCCTTTGTCAGCTCGGATGTAAATCTGTGGGGCTCCCTGATGGCGGCCACCACCGTATCCTGTCTGCCGATCTTTATCCTGTATTTACTGTTACAGAGAAATATTGTGGATTCTTTTATGAAATGGGGGATAAAATAGTGAAAATCGTAGAAACAGCAAAGCCCCTGGCTTTGAAAAATGCTTACAATGTAAGAGACATCGGATACTACTGCAACCGGGAGGGCGAAAAGCTGAAAGAGGGCCACTTCCTGCGGGCTGACTCCTTAAGCCGCCTTACCCCGGAGGATTGGCAGGCGCTGAAGAAATATGGGGTGGTCTCCATCGTGGATCTGCGCAGTCCCGAGGAATGCACCAGAGAGCCCTTTGACCTGCAGGCGGCAGGGGATATCTTCTATGACTCGATCCCCCTCTTCGACCATATCCAGTCCAACGATGGGACGCAGGCCTTTCCCAGAAGTCTGCATGCGCTCTACATACATCTCCTGGATCACAGTTCCGGACAGATTGCCGTTGTGCTCCGCAACTTTCTGAAAAACCGGGAGGGCTGTCATCTGTTCAACTGTACGGCAGGAAAGGACCGCACCGGCGTCATCGCCATGCTGCTGTTGGGGCTGGCCGACGTAGATGAAGAAACCATCGTGGCGGATTACAGCACCAGCGCAGAAAATATGGAGCCGGTATTTGCCGGACAGATTCAGGCCATGCAGAAAGCGGGCCACGGCGCCATGAGCTTTCTGCTGAAGTCCGAGCCGGAGGACATGCGCCTTACCCTGGCGCATATCCATCACAAATACGGCAGCATCCGCAGCTATCTGACCGGTATATTGAGTGAGGACGAGGTGGATCAGCTGCGCAGCATGCTGGTGGCCTCCTGAGAAACAGGAGGAGTTCCCCGCTGATTTTCCCGGCAAAGCCAGGCGGCGGCGATCCCGCCGATCAGCAGCAGGGGAATCTCCTGTATAAGCCCTGCTACCGGGGCCTGGGCGGCAAGTCCCGTAAGCTTCTCCCCGTCAAAGCAAAGCCCCAGAATACTGCCCCCGCCGTTATTTACCGCATGCAGAAATACCGCAGGCCAGATGCTGCCGCTCTTTTTGGTGAGAAGCGTCATGACTGCACCGTAGGCGACAGTTGCCAGGGTAAAGACCAGAAAGCCGGTCCAGGGAGCTCCCCGGTAACCGGTGCCGTAACCATGGCCCGCCGCAATGGCCGGATAATGCCATATGCCCCAGATCAGGCCGCCGATCAGAACGGCCTTACGAATGCCGAACAGCTCCTCCAGCTTCGGCATCATGTACCCCCGCCAGCCGGCCTCCTCCCCCAATGCCCCAACGGACAGGGCGCAGGTATTGATACAGGTGGCAAGGGGATACAGCCACAGCGCATTTTTCGGAATTCCCGTCTCCTGCAGCAGCGCCGGCTGAAAGCTCTCCGGGAAAAGCAGATAGAACAGCCCATATCCCGCCTCCAGATAGATCGTCGGCAGGAGGATTGCCGCCGGATAATACCTCCATTTCCCCTTGCAAAAAGAGATTCTCAGTCCCAGGGAACCCTTTCCTCTCATCGGAAAGCCCTCCCGGGTAATCAGACGTGTCAGCACCATCCCCACAGCGGGACAAAGCATACTGTATGTCAGAATGGCATACATGGTCTGGGATTCATAAGCGCCCCCTCCCGCCGTATAGATAAGGGTAGGGATCCACACCGGCAAAAAGCTGAAAGTCAGATAAAGGATCAGCCGCCGCTGATTTTCAACACGCATCTTCCGGCTCCTTTCTGCCGGAAAGCGCCCCGGCCACCCGATAAGACAGGTAGAACAAAAGCACCGCTGCCACCGGGCTGAAGGTCTGCAGCGCCATAGCCATTCCCTGATGCTCCTGCAGCCAGGTGACCAGCCCCTTGATCGAATATCTATCCAGAACGTGCAGATCCCCGAACAGCAGATATGTCACAATCAAAAAGAAGAGAAGCAGCAGGATTCCCTGCTTCAGCGCATTCACCGCCCTGACGCCCCATATGGCAAGAAAAGGCAGCTCCAAGGCCGACAGCAGCAGACAGGCACAGAGATACAGCGGAATCAGCCCGAAGAGCTCCATCGGCGGAAATTCCTGAAACACCTGCTCCACAGCGCTGCGCATCCAGCTCCCCCAAATGGCAGTAACCGACAGAACCACGTAATAGGCAATCCCGACAAACAGATATTTCGATGCAATATACTGTTTGGGTGCCACGGGAAGACTCCCTAACCAGGCTTTTTTCTTTTTCCCCTCATCTGCGGTAAAGACCGCTGTTTCCAGATACAGAGGAACCGCCAGGGGCAGCAGCAGGGAAATGCAGATCACAATGGCAGCCGCCGTCAGAATCCCTTCCTCTGACCGGTTCCATACCGGCATCGTCAAAAGCGCCAGGGTAACCAGCAGCAGGCCTGCTGCTATGCCTTTCCCATGGACTGCGACAAAATCCTTATAAAGCAGGCCCGTCATCACCATACCCCTTTCCGCTGCTTCACCACAGCCACACTGCCCAGATAAGCCAGCGCCATACATCCCGCTGCCAGACAAAACAGCAGCCCGTACCCCCGCTCCAGCATTTCCCACAGCCTGGGGCCCAGCTGCCTGCCAAACTGCAGCATTTCCTCCTCCGGCATTTCCTGAAGCCGCATCAGCAGGCTGCAGCCGACGCCCAGATAGATGAGCCCCAGGGGCAGGATCTGTATCAGATCCGCCCGGCGTGCTCCCAGTAAATAAATCAGAAACATGCAAAGACTCATATAGATCAGAAAGCAGGCACCAAAGGTCAGAATCAGCACCAGCAGCTTTCCCAGCCGGTACCGCTCTTCCACGGAGGAGACGCACAGTGCCGCCAGAGCGGATACCCCCATACTGACTGCCGCAAACAGCAGACAGGTCAGAAACCGACTTCCCACAATCTGCCAGGGACTGAGCGGCAAAGCGGACAAGGGTTTCCGAAACCCTGCTCTGGCATCCTCCTTAAAGCATTCTGCCAGACTGCCGAGAAAGGCGATGGGGAGCAGCAGCAGAAAACAGATCACAAGCTCCGCTGCCTGTTCCAGCAGCTCTGCCAGCGCCGGATCCTCCAGACCGATCCGGGTCCTGGCCGCCGCCAGATTGCCGAACCGGCAGCTGAGCGCAAACAGCACCGCCATAAGGATCACCCCTGCGGCCACCAGGATAAAGGTCTTCCTGCTTTTCCGCAGACAGCAGAAATCCTGAATCATCAACCCTCTCATCCTTCTGTCCCCTCCTCTTTCCGGTTCACATAAAAGATCATGATTTCCTCCAGCGTGGTCTGCTCCACCAGCATTCGGGGATATTTCTGCACA
>JAGANP010000407.1 GCA_017624175.1 Lachnospiraceae bacterium
CAGTCGGAGATCCTGACCTCCGTGTTGACGGCGGATATCGAAAAGCTGCAGCACACCATACAGCATCTGGATGCGGCGGCCTTTGAGGCGGCGGTGGATGCGATCCTGGCAGCGGAGCATATCTATATCATGGGACTGCGCAGCAATGAGCCGCTGGCGGAGTTTCTGCATTTTTATCTGAATATGATCCGGGGAAATGTGGTGCTGCTGAAGACCACCAGCGTCAGCGAGACCTTTGAACAGATGATCCGGATTGATGAGAGAGACTGCTTTATCGGCATCAGCTTTCCCCGCTATTCCATGCGTACCCTGAAAGCCATGGAATTTGCCAATGACAGGAATGCCAAGGTGATCGCCATCACCGATTCCATACATTCTCCCATGAACCTGTATTCCTCCTGCAATCTGCTGGCCCGCAGCGATATGGTTTCCATCGTGGATTCCCTGGTGGCGCCCTTAAGCGTGATCAACGCTCTGGTGGTGGCTCTGTGCCTGAAATGCCCCCAGGAGGTGAAGCGGAACCTGGAGATGCTGGAGGAGACCTGGAACAATTATCAGGTATATTTAAATGACGAGATCAACTTTATTGATGATGAGCCGATCTTGAATTATTCTCTGAGAAAAGAGGAATAGAACGATGCATGTAATCGTGGTGGGCGGCGGCGCTGCCGGTATGATCTCGGCCATAGCCGCAGCCGGGGCCGGAGCCCGGGTGACGCTGCTGGAGCAGAATGAAAAGCTGGGCAAGAAGCTGTTTATTACCGGTAAGGGCAGATGCAATGTGACTAACGCCGGGGATATGGAGCAGCTGCTCTCCCATGTGATGACCAACGAAAAATTTCTATACAGCGCATTTTACGGCTTTGACAACCGGGCCATGATGGCGCTGCTGGAGGCTGAGGGCTGTTCCCTGAAGGTGGAGCGGGGAGAGCGGGTGTTTCCGGTCAGCGACCATTCCTCCGATATTATCGCAGCGCTGACCCGGGCGCTGAAGCGCCTGCAGGTGGAGATCTGCCTGCATACCCGGGTGAAGGCGCTTTGGTGGGAGGATGCAGCGGACCGGAGACGGATCCGGGGCGTTGTGCTTCCGGACGGGAAAAGCGGGAGGCGGACAGGGTGATTCTGGCTACCGGCGGACTTTCCTATCCCAGCACCGGATCCACCGGCGACGGTTACCTCTTTGCAAAAGACACAGGACATGGTATGATAGAGTGTAAGCCGTCCCTGGTGCCCTTTCGGATCCGGGAGGATTGGTGCAGGGAGCTGATGGGCGTCTCCCTGCGGAATGTGTCCCTGCGTCTGTATGACCGGGGAAAGGAAATCTATCAAGGCTTTGGGGAACTGCTGTTTACCCATTTCGGGATCAGCGGCCCTCTGGTCTTAAGCGCCAGCAGCTATTATGCCTCCCGGTGTAAGGGAGAGGCGAAGCTGCTTCTGGATCTGAAGCCTGCCCTGGATGCGCAGCAGCTGGATAAGAGACTGCTGCGGGATTTTGAGGAGAGCAGAAACAAGCAGTTTAAAAATGCCCTGGGACAGCTGTTCCCGGCCAAGCTGATTCCGGTGATGGTGCGCTTATCCGGCATCCGGCCGGACAAGCCGGTCAATGAGATTACCCGGGAGGAGCGCCAAGGGTTTGCAGCCCTGATCAAAGCGCTGCCCATGACGGTGATCGGGGTCAGGGGCTATGAGGAGGCCGTCATTACCAAGGGCGGGGTCTCCGTCCGGGATGTGAATCCCTCCACCATGGAGTCAAAAAAAGTGCAGGGATTGTATTTTGCCGGGGAACTGCTGGATCTGGATGCGCTGACCGGGGGATACAATCTGCAGATCGCCTGGTCCACAGGACATCTGGCCGGGGAGAGC
>JAGANP010000408.1 GCA_017624175.1 Lachnospiraceae bacterium
AAGAAACTGGCAATCAGGGAGAGATTAAGTAATATTTGACAACAGGTACAGGAAAGCAGTAGACTTAAGAAAACCAAGTCTGGACAGATCTATAGCAGGAACTCTCTGCGACTCTCCAACTGACAGTAAGTTTACTCTATCTGAACAACGCTGAATTATTTACATAGTTGCCGGATTTTGATATAATTAATATACACGTTTCAGGACACACACATATTCGGTGTACTGTCAGATAACGGAAGGGAGCATGGCATGAAAGTTGCAGATTATATATCACAGGATCCGGTTAAGATGATATTTTGCACGGCGGGCATTAACCGTAGCCACATGGTACTTACGGGGGATGAATATTTCTATAATTTCATGGGAAAGACCGTCAATATCCATTTGCCGGATTATATTCATCCTGATCTGCAGGCTGAGTTCAGGGAGGCCTGTGACACTTTGCAGGAGGGAGAAACCGTCAGGCTTCTGACGGCCATGCACGGATCGGAGGAGGAGTACCATCAGGTGGATATTCTGATCAGCAGCCGGGGAAACAGGGTACAGGGAGAATCGGTGCTGGAGCTGACGATCTATAACCTGTTTACCATTGAGAGCAAATATCTGGATACCTCCAATGATGCCAACCGGTTCCGTACTTTCTGTCTCTGTATCATGACTACCTGTTCGATTATGATGTGGAGAGAGATGTCATCTGCATCTTCCGCTATATGAGCATCAGGTCTACGGTATTGCTGAAATGCAGCCTGGCAGAGTTCCGGGAGCGGGTCAGCGCCATGTATCCCCGGGCCGCTCTGCAGGAGGGACTGGAGGATTTCTGCAGGCATCTGCTCAATGCCCAGGAGTATTTTGACTGTGATCTCAGAGGGCCTGTGCCCCGCAATACAGAGAAAACCGGTCGTTTCCATATTGAGGGAAAAGTGTTTTACAAGCATAATAAAGAGCGGGTGGTCGTGGAGCTTCTGGAGATGCTGGATCAAAAGGATGAGGATGTGATCCCCTATTATGCCACCGCAGAGGGTAAGGACTCCTTTACCGGGTTGCTGAATAAAAAAGCCTGTACGGAATATGTGACGGATACACTGGCAGCCGATGAGGATATCCATTATCTGGCAATGATTGATATTGATAATTTTAAAAATATCAATGATACACATGGGCACATGTTTGGAGATCAGGTGATTGCCCGGGTGGCTTCCATTATCAACAGCACCCTGAATGGCCGGGGGATTGCGGGCCGTTTCGGCGGAGACGAATTTTTTATTTTTACCAGCTGGATTGCCACAGAGACGCAGCTGCGGGCGGTTCTGACTTCTATCCGCAAAAGGGTGCAGAATACCTTTGAGGATCAGGGCTGCAAGGTGACGCTGTCCATCGGTGTCAGTCGTGCGCCTGCGGATGGCAGTACCTATCAGGATCTGTTCCGAAAAGCGGATAAATGTCTGTATCTGGCCAAGAATAAAGGGAAAAACCGCTATGTGATTTACGAAGAGGATAAGCATGGGAATCTGGAGGAGGATGAACGGTCATTCCGCCATACCATGGATCCGCTGGAAAAAGCGGAATATCTGTCCGGCACGGTGGCGGATATGAGTCTGCGCCTGTTTGCGGAGGGAGCAAAGCCCATGGAGGAGATCCTGGACCAGCTCCGCACCGCCTTTGAGATTGACGGCGTGCGGATCTACCGGTCAGGGCAGCAGAAGCCGCTCTATATCAGCGGGGATTATACCCTTGTACCGGATATGTATTCCTTTGTTGCTCAGGATGAACTGGCAGGGCAGCTGAATCACCCCCATTATCTGATTGCCAGCCACGTCGGCAATCTGGAGGGGGTAAACCGGAAGCTATATGAGACGCTGAAAGACAGCAAGGTGAAAGGGCTGCTGTGTTTCTGCTTCCCGGACAGAACGGGCAGTAACCTGTATTTTTTCTATGAAGTGTTCAACCACCGGCCTCCTTTTCCGGAGTCGGATAAAAACGCCCTGCTGACGATCAGCAAAATTATGGCGGGGATCCTGTAAAAATGGCTAATTACTTTTAGCATACAAATTTGAAACAATGTCCGCATATAGTTGTTGCGACTTTCAAACCTGTATGTTATAATAATTGCGTACATTATTTATTTCTGGCGTGCGGAAAGTTGGTGCCTGCTTGAGTAAAGAAGAAATTTTAAAAACGGTAATTGAAAATAACGGCGGCATTGCAAAAACTTCAGATTTTGCCGCTAATGGGATAAATAAATACGAGGTAGCGGCTTTTTGTAAAGAAGGAGTCATTGAAAGAATCCGCAGAGGATTTTATCGGATCCCCCAAAGTAAAAATATTACAGAAGAACAGCTCATACGGGAGCTTCTTCCGCAGGGAATTATTTGTGTGGAGTCCGCTTTGTTTCACTACGGATATAGTGATTTTTCTC
>JAGANP010000409.1 GCA_017624175.1 Lachnospiraceae bacterium
GACGAAGAAGAGATTACCAAAGAGGCTGTGCAGATCGACTGGGATGCAGATGCGGCGGAAAAGGCCGGATATGAGCATTTT
Source organism: Lachnospiraceae bacterium (assembly GCA_017624175.1). Lineage (GTDB taxonomy): Bacteria > Bacillota > Clostridia > Lachnospirales > Lachnospiraceae > Acetatifactor. The sequence goes on from JAGANP010000409.1 coordinate 82, forward strand.
ATGTTAAAAGAGATGTATGAGCAGCCCAAAACCATCACGGATACCATCTCTCCCCGGATTCAGGAGGATAAAATTGTCATTGATGAACTGAATATGACGGATGAGGAGCTGATGTCCGTCAGAAAGCTCCATATTGTGGCATGCGGCTCTGCCTATCACGCAGGAGTGACGGGCAAATATGTGATCGAAGGACTGGCAAGGGTTCCTGTGGAGGTGGATGTGGCCAGCGAATTCCGCTATCGGGATCCCATTCTGGAGGAGCATAGTATGGTCATTGTCATCAGCCAGTCGGGAGAGACGGCGGATACCCTGGCAGCGCTGCGGGAGTCCCAGGCCAGAGGCTTTAAGGTGCTGGGCATCGTAAATGTGGTGGGCAGCTCTATTGCCAGAGAAGCGGATGCCTGCCTGTATACCTGGGCAGGACCGGAGATCGCCGTGGCTACTACCAAGGCCTACAGCGCCCAGCTGGCGGCCCTGTATATGCTGGCGATCAAGCTCAGCGTGGTGCGGGGAACCATTGACGGGGAGACCGCAGCCGAACTGATCCGGGATCTGCGCAGGCTTCCTGACCAGATCGAACTGCTGCTGGGACAGAAAGGAAAAATCCAACGCTTTGCCAACCACTATTTGGGGGCAAAGGATATTTTCTTTATCGGCAGGGGCATTGACTATGCGATTTCCCTGGAGGGCTCCCTGAAGCTGAAAGAGATTTCCTATGTGCATTCAGAAGCCTATGCTGCGGGAGAACTGAAACACGGCACAATTTCTCTGATTGAGGATGGCACCCTGGTGGTGGCAGTGTCCACCCAGCCGAAGCTGTATCAGAAGATGATCAGCAATATTGTGGAGGTCAAGGCCAGGGGCGCCTTTGTCATGGCAGTGACCAATGAAGAAAATAAGGCCATGGAAAAAGCCTCCGACTATTGTGTGTATCTGCCGGAGACCAATCCCTATTTTGCCAACTCTCTGGCAATCATTCCCCTGCAGCTGTTTGGGTATTATGTGGCTGTGGGCAAGGGCTGCGATGTGGATAAACCCCGGAATCTGGCGAAGTCCGTTACGGTAGAATAAAAAAAGTTTTTCACAGGAGATTAATAGTTTCATCACAATTTGATCACAATTAATGGCTATACTGAAGCCATAAAGATCAAAGAAAAGGAGGAACTGTTATGTACGACAATGAAATTTATTCCGGTAACCATACCGGCGATCATAATACCACCGGTACTTATCGGGAAAGCCCTTATCAGAGTTACGATACCAACAGCACGGCGGGAGGGAATTACGGAAGCCAGATCCCCAGGGAGCCGGAGAAAAAGAAGAAAGCCTCCGGCGGCTTTGGAAAAAGGCTGCTGACGTGCGCCTGCCTGGGTCTCTGCTTCGGCCTGTTTGGAGGACTGGGCCTGTATGCGGTACAGGAGGTGGCAGGACTTACCACTGACAGCCAGGTGCAGGAGAGCAGCACCGGGCAGAGTGTGACGGATTCCACTGCTGCTGCGGGAAGTGAAGTGAAGCTTGCTTCCACGGAGAGTACCCGCATTATCAGCTCCGACGTATCTGATATGGTGGAAGAAGTAATGCCTGCCATGGTGTCCATTGTGAAAGATTATACGGAGACCTCCAGTATCTGGGGACATACTTATTCCGAGGACAGACAGGGCAGCGGCTCCGGTATCATTGTGGCAGAGAGCGATACAGAGCTGATTCTGGTGACAAACCACCATGTGGTGGACGGCGCCACCAGGCTGACGGTTACCTTCGCTGACAACAGTACTGCGGAGGCCCAGATCAAGGGTACCGATGCGGATATGGATCTGGCAGTGATCGCTATCCCGCTGGAGAGTCTGACGGATGAAACCAGAAGTGCAATCACGATTGCCAAGCTGGGCGACAGTGGTTCCCTGCGGCTGGGCGAACAGGTAGTTGCTATCGGCAATGCATTGGGCTATGGGCAGTCCGTATCCGGCGGCTGGATCAGTGCATTGAACCGGGAAGTGACCTCCAGCGACGGCTCCACAGGATACTTTATCCAGACAGATGCGGCTATTAACCCCGGCAACTCCGGTGGTGCGCTGGTCAACCTGAACGGCGAAGTGATCGGTATCAATTCCAGCAACATCGGCGGCGACTATGTGGAGGGAATCGGTTTTGCAATTCCGATCTCTGCAGCTCGTCCCATTATTGAGGAACTGATGTCCAAGGAGACCCGTGTTAAGGTAGAGGATGGGCAGACCGGTTATATGGGCATCAATCTGCAGACGGTAACAGAGGAATTCGCTTACCTGTATGGCGTGCCCGAGGGTGTGTTTATCCGAAGCGTGGAGGAAGGCTCTGCTGCGGATGAGGCCGGTATGCTCAGCGGAGATGTCATCACCCGCTTTGAGGGAGAAAAGATCACTTCCTACGAGGATCTGCAGGAGGTAATGCAGTATTATGGCCCCGGTTCCCAGGTGACTGTGGTGGTAAAACGGCAGAGCAACGGCAGCTATCAGGAAGTGGAATTGGAGCTGACACTGGGCGAGAGGCCATAAGCGGAAATGCAGGTTTTTCCTTTATAAAAAGTTTACTTGTATAGAAATAGAATATTCGTTATAATAAACCCGGAACCTGTTATTCCGGGTTTATTTTCATAGAAAAAGGATTCAGAAAAAGAGGACGTAGAAAGTCAGTGCGTACCGCAGGCGGGCTTGCGGCAGGCATATGGAGGAAAGTATGGCAGATAAATACGATCAGGACGAAGAACTGAAAGAAGCAACAGAGGATTCTGAAGAGAAGCAGGAGAGCGAAGAGAGCAGCAGCGAATACGAGGATGTGTGTTTTGTCTGCCGCAGACCGGAGAGCAAGGCGGGCAAGATGTTCAAGCTTCCCAATAATATCTGTGTCTGTGATGACTGTATGCACAAGACCATGGATGCGGTGAGCCAGTTTGACTACCAGGGGATGCTGAATGATCCCCAGTTTCAAAAGGATATGGACAATATGATGAAAGGCAAAAGCATGCCCAATATTCGTTTTGTCAATATTGCAGATCTCCAGGGAGAGGGCGGTATCCCCAATAAACAGAAGATTAAGAAGAAAAAGAAGCAGGAGCAGGCCCAGCCCGTGCTGAACATCCGGGATATACCGGCCCCCCATAAGATCAAGGCCAGCCTGGATGAATATGTGGTGGGACAGGAGCATGCCAAGAAGGTGATCTCCGTGGCGGTATACAATCACTATAAGCGGGTGGCCACCGGCACCATGGACGAGATTGAGATTGAGAAATCCAATATGCTGATGATCGGCCCCACCGGCTGCGGCAAGACCTATCTGGTCAAGACCCTGGCACGGCTGCTGGATGTGCCTCTGGCTATAGCGGACGCCACCTCTCTGACGGAAGCCGGTTATATCGGCGATGATATCGAGAGCGTCATCTCCAAGCTGCTGGCCGCAGCGGATAATGATGTGGAGAAAGCGGAGCGGGGCATTGTCTTTATTGATGAGATTGACAAGATTGCCAAAAAGAAAAACACCACCTCCCGGGATGTGAGCGGAGAAAGCGTTCAGCAGGGGATGTTAAAGCTCCTGGAGGGAGCCGAGGTAGAGGTGCCGGTAGGCGCTAACAGCAAAAATGCCATGGTGCCCCTGGCTACGGTGAATACCCGGAATATCCTGTTTATCTGCGGCGGTGCTTTTCCCGACCTGGAGGAAATCATCAAGGAGCGGCTGACGAAGACGGCATCCATCGGCTTCAACGCCACGCTGAAAGATGCCTATGACAAGGAGAAGAACCTGCTGTCCAAGGTGACGGTGGAGGACTTGCGGAAATTCGGTATGATTCCCGAGTTTCTGGGCCGTCTGCCCATCATCTATACTCTGGAGGGACTGACCAAGGAGATGATGGTAAAGATCCTGAAGGAGCCCCGCAATGCGATCCTGAAGCAGTATCAGAAGCTGCTGGAGCTGGATGAGGTAAAGCTGGAGTTTAATGATGATGCGCTGGAGGCCATTGCCGAGAAAGCGATGGAACGGGACACCGGAGCCAGAGCGCTGCGCTCCATTATTGAGGAATTTATGCTGGATATCATGTATGAGATTCCCAAGGACGACAATATTGGCCGGGTGACCATTACCAGAGAATACATTGAAGGCACCGGGGGGCCTGTGATCGACATCCGCAGCAATAGGCTCTTAGAGAGCAGTGAAACACTGAAAGAATATCCGCAGCCCTAGTCGGCACAATTCCAGAGAATGGATCTGTACAGGCAGATCCATTCTTCATGTTCTCCTTTTACACGCTGAATATTTCAAAAGATTATTTAAAAAACTTGAAATATCCTATTGACAATGACATAGGATGTGATAATATAAACATATGAACAATGGTTCATATGAAAGAAACGGAGGATCAGCGTATGAAGAAGAAGTATAAAATTGAAGTGGACTGTGCCAACTGTGCAATGAAGATGGAGGAGGCAACCAAAAAAGTGGAAGGTGTTGCGGATGCAACAGTCAGCTTTATGAGTCAGAAAATGGATGTAACCTTTGCAGAGGGTGCAGATGAGAAGACGGTGATGGCCGCAGTGAAAAAGGCTTGTAAGAAGGTGGAGCCGGACTGCGAAGTATTTGATTAAACGGCAGCGGAATCTGCCATGTTCATGTGGAGGTAAGTATGACCAAGAAGCAGAAGAATGTTTTATGCAGGATTATCATCGCTTCCGTACTGGTTCTGGTCCTGCATTATGTACCGGCAGAGGGATGGCTGCAGCTGGTACTGTATCTGATTCCCTATCTGATCATTGGCTATGATATACTGAGGAAAGCGATTCTCGGAATCCTGAACGGGAAAGTGTTCGACGAGAACTTCCTGATGGCGGTGGCAACGGTGGGCGCATTGCTGTTGAGAGACTATCCTGAGGCAGCGGCGGTTATGCTGTTTTATCAGATCGGAGAACTGTTCCAGAGCTATGCAGTGGGCAGGAGCCGTAAAAATATTACGGCTCTCATGGATATCCGTCCCGATTACGCCAATATTCAGGGAGAAGACGGACAGCTGGAACAGGTGGATCCTGACGAAGTGGCCGTGGGCACGGTGATTGTGGTGCGGCCCGGGGAAAAAATTCCCATTGACGGCAAGGTGCTGGAGGGAAGCTCGGCCCTGAATACCAGTGCTCTTACCGGTGAGAGTTTGCCCAGAGAGGTGGGGGTCGGTGACGAGGTTATCAGCGGCTGCGTAAATATCAGCGGTCTGCTGAAAGTGGAAACCACCAAAGAATTCGGAGAATCCACCGTATCGAAGATCCTGGATCTGGTGGAAAACTCCAGCATGAAAAAATCCCGCTCTGAGAACTTTATCACCAAATTTGCCCATTACTATACGCCTGCTGTCTGCTATGGCGCAGCGGCGCTGGCGGTGCTTCCCCCGGTGATTAATCTGCTGCTGGGCAATCCGGCAGGCTGGAGTATATGGATTACCCGGGCACTGACATTCCTGGTGACCAGCTGTCCCTGTGCGCTGGTGATCTCCATTCCCCTAAGCTTCTTCGGCGGTATCGGCGGTGCCTCCGCCCAGGGAATTCTGATCAAAGGCTCTAACTATCTGGAGAACCTGGCCAGGACATCCTATGTGGTATTTGACAAAACGGGTACGCTGACCAAGGGCATATTCCAGGTAACCAGGGTGCAGCCCAGCGGTGCCTATGAAGAATGGGTGAAAACGGCTCCCGGGGAGACCGAAATTTGGAGCGGTCTGCTGGGGCCCGCTGCCTATGCGGAAAGCTATTCCAGTCATCCCATTGCCAGGAGTCTGCGGGATGCCTATGGGCATCCCATAGAACAGGAGCGGGTGACAGAGGTGGAGGAGATCAGCGGTCATGGTGTGAAAGCGCTGGTGGACGGTGTGCCTGTAGCGGCAGGCAATGCCAAGCTGATGAAACAACTGGGACTGTCCTATGAGGAGTCCGATGATGTGGGCACGGTGGTCTATGTCGCAGTGGACGGAAACTACGCAGGCTACATCATCATATCCGATGTGGAAAAGGAACAGGCTGCAGAGGCGATTCAGGGACTGAAAGCCGCCGGAATCCGAAAGACCGTCATGCTCACCGGGGATTCCCGGAAAGTGGCTCAGTATATTGCGGATAAGCTGGGAATTGATGAGGTGCAGGCAGAACTGCTTCCGGCGGATAAGGTAACCTGTGTGGAGAAGCTGCTGGAGGAGAAGGGCAGGAAAGAGATGCTGGCCTTTGTGGGAGACGGCATCAACGATGCACCGGTGCTGTCCCGGGCGGATATCGGAATCGCCATGGGCGCCATGGGCTCGGACGCTGCTATCGAAGCGGCAGATATCGTGCTGATGGATGACAATCCCGTCAAGATTTCTCTGGCTATGAAGATCTCCAAAAAGTGCCTGCGGATCGTGTATGAAAACATTGTATTTGCACTGGCGATTAAGGCAATCTGCCTGCTGCTGGGCGCACTGGGAATCGTGGGAATGCGTACGGCGATCTTTGCGGATGTGGGCGTTATGGTGCTTGCCGTGCTCAATGCCATCCGGTGTTTGTATGTGAAGAAAGAAACTTCTAAATAAGACAGAAAAAGCGTCCTTTCGGCGGTTTCGCCGGAGGGGCACTTTTTTTCTGTCTCAAAACAAAAATTAACATTTCGCAAATAAAAGTCAAACATAGAATAAACAAAAGCCTGTTATTCTTATCCCATCAGATGAAACAAAAACAAATGGAAAAGGAGATGCAAAGCATGGCAAAATCAAAGTTGGTAAAGGCAAATGAGAAAATTGCCGAGAATGTAGTCGGCGGTTACAAGAAGATCGAGGAGGGCGTAGTGTCCGGCTATAAGAAAATCGAGGATGGAGCAGTGGGCGGCTTCAACAAAATTGCGGATAAGTTTGTAGACAGCTTTCTGACAAAAGAGGGCGAGTCCGTGGAGGAAGCAAGAGCAAGATTGGCCGCAGAGCAGAAAGCAAGAGAAGAGGCAAGCAGAAAGGCAGGTAATCAGTAATGAAAAAAAGTACATTTGTATCTATGATCTTAGGAACCATCGGCGGCATTTTGTTTGCGCTTGGCATGTGCATGGCGCTGATTCCCGAATGGAATGCGTTCAGACCCGGCGTTATTATGGGCGTAATCGGGGCGATGGTACTGCTGATCATGGTATTTGTTTGGAGAAAAATGGAAAATAAAGAGCCCATCAAACTGTCGGGAAAGACCATCGGCGCAACCTTGCTGGGAATCGTCGGAGCCCTGCTGTTGGGGGTGGGAATGTGCCTTACCATGGTGTGGAGCCATATGGTTGCCGGAATTGTCATCGGAATTGTAGGTATCGTTGTTCTCCTCTGCCTGATTCCTTTTGTTAAGGGCTTAAAATAAGAAAGTTTATCTTTTTCACGTGTTCACACTTTGGACACAATTTATAAATAAAACACAAACAAATCCGGGATATGATAAAATATAGATTATGCATAAAGGAAGCTTCATCCATGAGAAATCATAATACGCAAAAAGGAACCAGGATAGAAATAAGCAGATATATTCCTAAGCTGCGCCTGCGGTACCGGATTTTTTTGTATGCTGTGACCATAATCTGCAGTGGACTGGCCTTGCTGCATGCGGCTCTGGCCTGTCTTCCCGATCCGGTCGGCATCGCATGTTATGTGCTGGCTGCGCTTACACTGACGGCAAGCTGCTACTATATCACGATTCATGTCAGACAGGATATCCGGGAGGTCATAAAACCGGCCATTGCGGCGAATCCCTATACCCACAAAGCGACCACCGATTACCGATGGAGAACCATGCTCTTTGCGGTGCCCGGCATGGTGAGTAATATGATCTTTGCGGGATTCAACGGCATCATCGGGCTCACCAGCCATTCGGCGTGGTTCGGCACATTGTCGGCATATTATCTCCTGTTAAGCATCATGCGGCTGGGAGTGGTCAGGCAGGAGAGAAGGATCGGGGCCATCAGGGATGCACAGGAGCAAATGCGCCGGGAACTGTCGGTCTACCGCAGGAACAGTGTATTATTTATATTCATGGCCATTGTGCTGGCGGGAGCGGTGGTTCTGCTGTTACATGCCCAGGGCGGTAAGGATTACCCCGGACTGACCATATACGCAGTAGCCGCATATACTTTTTATAAGATTATCATGTCCACGATACAGGTAATTAAGGTGGGAAAAAGAAAATCACCGCTCCTTTCCATCACCAGAAGAATAGGCTATATTGACGCCTGTGTCTCTATTCTGACACTGCAGACGGCGATGTTTGCCGCTTTTGGCAATGGGGAAGAGGGACTGACCAGGCAGATGAACGGCATGACCGGGGTGGTGGTGTGCCTGATGGTTCTGGGCCTGGGCATCCAGGGAATTTGCTGCGCAGGAAAGAAAGGTAATGCAGAAAAAGGAGGGAATCGACATGGTTCATATACTTGTGGTGGAAGATGATGTAAGCTTAAATCAGATCGTCTGTACCTACTTAAATGACAGCGGATTTCAGGCAAAGGGATGTCTGTCGGCAAACGAGGCATATGAGGAAATGTATAACCATCTGTATGAGCTGATTATTTCGGATATTATGATGCCGGAGGTTGACGGGTTTGCATTTGCGCAGACGATCAGGGAGGTAAATAAAACCATCCCGATTCTGTTTATGTCTGCCAGAGATGATCTGCCATCCAAGCAAAAGGGCTTTCAGCTGGGAATTGACGATTATATGGTAAAGCCCATAGAACTGGGCGAGCTTCTGCTGCGTGTCAGGGCGCTGCTGCGCAGGGCAAATATCGAAATGGAGCGGAAGATCACGGTGGGGAATCTGGAGCTGGATGCGGATGGGATGAGCGCAACGATTGACGGAGAAGAAATCAGTCTTACCGCAAGAGAATTTAACATTATTTATAAGCTGCTGTCCTACCCGAAAAAGACATTTTCCAGAGCACAGCTGATGGATGAATTCTGGGGCGTGGACAGTGAAACCAGTCTGCGGGCGGTGGACGTCTATGTGACAAAGCTCAGGGATAAGCTGTCGGCATGTGACGGATTCCGGATTGTGACAGTACGGGGGCTGGGCTATAAGGCGGTACTTATGTGAGAAGCGCAGAAAGCAATACGGCTGGCCGGGCCTGTGATAGGCAGGGGGATGAAAATGCGAGAAAGTAAAAGTTATGGACCGGTGAAAGAGAGCAGGTTTCCAACCTCTCTGTTTGCGATTTTTTTTGGAATACTTCTTTTGATGTCGGGCGTTCATGTGGGATTGATTGTACTTGTGAACCGTATGGAGTGGCATGTGGTGATTCAGTGCATTATCCCCATGATCTATTGGGGAATGGTTGCGGCGGCGCTTACTTTGTTCACCAGACGAAAAATCCGCACCGCCTATGAGGAACCCATGCATAAACTGGCAGAAGCCACCAGCCATGTGGCAAACGGAGATTTTTCCGTGTATGTGCCTGCGTTTCATACACAGGATAAATGGGATTACCTGGATGTCATGATTATGGATTTCAACAAAATGGTGGAAGAGCTGGGAAGCATTGAAACGCTGAAAACCGATTTTGTTTCCAATGTATCTCATGAAATGAAGACGCCCATTGCCATTATCAAGAATTATGCAGAGCTGCTGGAAGCGGAACACATCACAGAGGAACAGAGAAAAGAATATGCGGAGAGTATTGCGTCAGCGGCAGAAAGACTTTCCAATCTGATCAGCAACATCCTGAAATTGAATAAGCTGGAAAACCAGAGGATCGTTCCGGAAGTGGAGACCTATGACGTATGCAGGCAGCTGTGTGATTGTATCCTGCAGTTTGAAGAGGCCTGGGATGAAAAAGGAATTGAACTGGAAACAGAGATAGAGGATGCAGCGATGGTGGAAGCGGATGCCAGCCTTTTGGAACTGGTGTGGAACAACCTTTTGTCCAATGCCATCAAATTTACAGAGCCGGGGGGCACTGTTGCGGTGAGACAGACCCGGGAGGAGAGCCTTGTAAAAATAGCGGTTTCCGACACGGGATGCGGCATGACCGGGGACGTCATGAACCATATATTTGACAAGTTTTACCAGGGAGTTACTTCCCATTCCAAAGAGGGAAACGGACTGGGGCTTGCCCTGGCAAAAAGGGTGCTGGAGCTGATGGACGGTGAGATTCAGGTTTCCAGTGAACCCGGAGAAGGAAGCACTTTTCTTGTGACCCTGCCTGCAGCAGGCAGATCTGAAAACAGGGATGGAGGAAATCGGTAATGGAAGAGAGCGGAGCAATGAAAAAGGAATTTGTGGGATATGAATATAAGGAGGTCATTGGAGACAGAAGCAATGTATCCTTTCTGCTGGACGGATATGAGAATTTCGGATGGGAGGCAGATGGAAACATCAGTGCGTATTATGAAGAAAACAAAGATCCCCGGAAACAAAATAAGGTGATCCTGCGGCTTAAGCGGAACCGGAAGATGATCAATAAAATGGAGCTGACCAGACTCCAGAGGAATTTTGAAAGCTGTGTCCGGGAGATTGAAATGCTGGAAAAATCCAAAACCTCGGCCGCCACCATATATGCGCTGGTGATTGCCGTGATAGGCACTGCCTTTATGGCGGGGGCCACCTTCGCAGTGACGGCCCAGCCGCCTCATATGATTCTGTGTATCCTGCTGGCCATACCGGGCTTTATCGGCTGGATACTCCCCTACTTTGTCTATAAACGGGTGCTTGAAA
>JAGANP010000410.1 GCA_017624175.1 Lachnospiraceae bacterium
ACACATGAGGAGATCAGGAGGTAACAGAATATGGTGAAGGTATTAGGCCTGGGAGATAATGTGGGTGATGTGTATCTGCACACGGGGATGATGTACCCCGGCGGTCAGGCTGTAAATTTCGCAGTATATGCCGGTATGCTGGGGGCACAGTCGGACTTTATGGGTGTGTTTGGAAAGGATGCGGTGGCAGATCATGTACAGGCATCCCTGGATGCCCACGGAGTGGGCCGCAGCCATTGCCGCAGTTACGAGGGAGAAAATGGTTTTGCCAGAGTGACGCTGGTGGATGGCGACCGCGTTTTCAAGGGAAGCAACAAGGGTGGTGTACTGCAGCAGCATCCGATTTATCTGGAAAAAGAGGATCTGGAATATGCGGATGGCTTTGATTTGATTCATACGACCAATAACGGGTTTACGGATGGACTGCTTCCGGCACTGCATCAGATTTCGCCGATGGTCAGCTATGATTTTTCCTATCGCTGGAATGAGGAGGATCGGGTGGAGCGTGTGTGCCCGCACATTGATTTTGCGTTCCTCTCCTGCAGTGATTTGAGTGATGACGAGACGGAGAAGCTGTGTAAAAAGCTGCATGAGAAAGGCTGCGGTGTGGTGACAGCAACCCGCGGAAGCAAGGGAGCAACTGTCTATGACGGCAACCGGTTTTACCGTCAGCTTCCGGACTATGTGACACCGGTGGATACCATGGGAGCCGGGGACAGCTTTGCCACTGCCATGCTGGTGACGCTGCTGAAAAAGCTGGAGGAAAAGCCGAAGGGGAGCTGGGAAAAGCCCGAGGCGAAGGCGGAGATCCTGCCGGAGGCGCTGAAGGAAGCTGCAGCGTTTTCTGCCCATACCTGTCTGGTGAACGGAGCGTTTGGGGACGGAGTTCCGGTTCCGGATTCGGTTCACGATCAAATCTATGGGGATCTGTAAAGGGAAAGGGAGCGTAGCAGGATGGTACGGATAGCAAGGGATCGAATCGCGTTGGGGAGTTATCAGTATTTGCGATACCCGTTGACGTATTTTCTGGATACGGCGGTGGAGCTGGGGATTCGGAATGTGGAGCTGTGGGCAGCAGGTCCGTCCTTCTGCCTGGACACCATGGATGAGGTACAGCTTCGCGAAAAGGCGGCACAGCTTCGGGAACGGGAGCTTTCTGTCTGCTGTATTACGCCGGAGCAGTGTCAATACCCGGTGAATCTGGCGGCAGAGGATGAGAAAATCCGGGAGTATAGTATCAGGAACTTTGAGCGGGCATTTCATGCGGCAGAGGTAGTGGATTGTTCGAAGGTTCTGGTTTCCGCCGGCTGCGGATATTTTAACCGCCCTGCATCGGAGGCGTGGAAGCGGAGTGAGGACAGCTTATACCGTCTGGCGGAAAAGGCATGCTCTATGGGAATTCTTCTGGTGCTGGAGACGCTGACCCCCATGTCCTCTAATGTGCTGAATACGCCGGAGCAGCAGAGGGAGATGATCTCCTATATGCCTACGGACAGCATGAAGCCCATGCTGGATATCGGACAGATGGTTTATATGGAGCAGGATCTGAGCCGTTATCTGGCCCATGGGAAAGATCTGGTACATGTTCATCTGCACGATTCCCATCCGGCGATTCATATGGCGTTGGGAGAGGGTGATCTTCCCATTGGTCAGTATC
>JAGANP010000411.1 GCA_017624175.1 Lachnospiraceae bacterium
CTCTAAGCAAAGTGGTAATGTGGAAAATCGTTTTGAGTGACTTGTTAATGATACTGTACACTGTTTCTTATCCAATATTTGTACCTCTTTTGTTGCATTCATATGGATAATATTTAATTATCAATATAAAATTAATATTTCTAAATTACAACCATTATTATACTACGTTTTTATAAGTTGTCAATACATTTTAACGCAACTTATGAAGCTACTGATTGAAGCATTTATATTGAAATCTGTCTGTTTCATTCCGAATTTTTCTTATTTTCTTACACTATATACTTTGACAGGTGAGGTATCTTGTGCTATTATATATCTATAAACAAGGTAACTGCTCCGATCCATTTTTACGCTTTATGGTTCTGGCCGGTTACCGCACCAGCATATTCAGAAAGAGGCGGAAGAGATGTCAATTACTGCTGATATTATCCGGGGACATACGGAAACCATCATTCTGGCCAGTCTGATGGAGCACGACAGCTACGGCTATCAGATCAATAAGGATATCCTGCGCAAGACCGATAACCGCTACGAACTGAAGGAGGCCACCTTATACACCGCTTTCCGCAGGCTGGAACAGGCGGGTTATATTACCACCTATTGGGGGGATGAGAAGGTAGGGGCACGCCGCCGCTACTATTCCATTACCCCGGAGGGACGCAAGGCCTGTCAGCAGGGACTGCGGGAATGGAACGAGGCCAAAGCCATGATCGACCGGCTGCTTCAGCAGGATTGATCTGCGGCTCGTCAGCAACGCAGCCCATCGCCGTGCCGCTGTTTATCAGCAGCCGCTGCAGAAAACCACATACAAGCAAAGGAGGGGGCGTGGGGAAACGCCTGGAATTATGGATAATCTGCGAATCAGAAAATATATGGATCAATTATTTGAAAATGCACCGGTGAATCACCGGACTCTGGAACTGAAAGAGGAACTGATTGCCAATGCCATGGAGAAATACAACGACCTGATTCTGCAGGGGCATTCGGAAGACGAAGCTTTTCAGCTGGTTATCGGCTCCATGGGCGATGTCCGGCAGTTATTTGCGGAGCTGGGCAATGATGAGGATTACACTTCCGCCTATTATCTGCAATGGGCAAAAGAAGCCCAGGAGAAAAAAGCCGCCCTGACCGCTGTGTCCGTGGGGCTTTTCCTGCTGGCCGGAGTTGTACTGCTGATCTTTCTGCTGTTGGATTGGGACAATGTAAAGCTCCCCTTTCTCGTCGGCATGAACCTCACTATACTGGGGGTGGCTCTTGCCCTGCTGATCTGCATTATTCCTGCCGCCCTGCTGGTATACGCCCACAGGATCCAGCCCCCGGAAGAGCTGTCCGGCTATGCTGCAAGCGGAAGCCGTACTGCTATTTCCCAGACAGAAGCCAGAAGGAAGCGCCGTAAGCGTTTTAAGCAGATCAAAAGCAGTCTGGAGGGACTGATGTGGGTACTGATTACCATTTTCTATTTTGTGGTCAGCTTTGCCACTCAGGCCTGGTACATTACCTGGATCGTTTTCCTGATCGGTGCAGCCGTGGAATGCTTCCTGAATGTACTGACCAAGATTTTCTTCCCTATGGATGAAAAATAGCTTTGCCGAATGAAATAGATTCCGCTTAATTCCCCGAACTTTTATAATACCTGATGCTGAACCGCCAGAACAGATAGGCCAGCAGATACATCCCGATCCCCACCGCCGGGGTCAGATAGAGGAAAATTTCCGGGTATTGCGCCATATCGCTTTTTCGCAGCAGATACTGGGCAGGAAAATAGTTTACAAAGGCAAAGGGCATGACATAAATCATAATAAATTGAATTGCCTTATGGAAAATACTGATGGGATAGCCTGCGAATTTCCGCATGTTCCAATAGAGAAGCTCTTTCAGGCTGTTGGTCTCCAGCAGATAAATATTCAGCGCCGCAAGCACCAGAAATACCGCTCCCTGAATCAGCACTCCCCCTGCCACGGCAAAAAGATAGTATACCGCATGAGCCAGGTTCCACTGTATACCCACTTTCCCTGCGGAGATCAGAAACAGGGTTATTCCCAGACCGCCGTGCCCGATTGCCGCAAACCAGTCGGAGTTGACAAATATGATCTGAAACAGCAGTCCTCTGGGGCGGAGCAGGAATCTGTCAAAGCTTCCGTCCCGGACGGTTCTCCCGAAATCCCGAAGCCCTGTAAAGAAAATAATCATAATTCCGTAGGTCAGGAACAACAGGCTGAATAAAAACAGCATCTCATAGATGTCCCAGCCATTCAGCTGATCGAACTTCAGCAGTGTAAACCAGATCACAATGATTCCCGTTGCTTCCCGCAGAAATACCGCCAGGGATTTCAGCACCGCATCCACCCGATACTGAAACCATGATTTTGCGGTGGTTTTGGCATATACGCCCATCAGCTTAAAAACATCACTCATTTTTTATCCCCCTGCATACCGCAGGCTGCGCCCGTGGTATAGCACCAATAAGAATTCGAAAGCTCGGCCCTCAAACCTAGCCTCCCTGCACCACCAGCTTCTGCTGCCCCTTTTTCCAGAGGAAATTCCCGATCAGATAGATCCCGGCAATCCAAAGAACCTGAACGCCGCATTTAAACGCTATCTCGCCGTAAGAAAGCTGACCGAGATAAATCTGGACAGGCGTAAAATAAATAGACGAAAACGGCGTGAAATTCAGAATACCGTTCATCCATTCCGGCATAAACCATAAAGGGATCATGGATCCGGAGAGTACATTCACAAACACATTTTTGATCGTCAGCAGGCTCCAGATATTGATCAGCCAGAACGAAGTCATCTGGACGGCAAAGCTGATTGTCCACAGCACTCCGTAGCCCAGAAAGGCGCTGAATAGAAACAAAAGCAGCATTACAGGGCTTGCAGGCGCACTTACGCCCACCGTCAGCAGAGCGATGACCAGTACCGGCAGAAAACGAAACAGAAGATCAAAAGCTGCATTGCCCAGATTCTCCGCAATCATCCTCCCCTTGAAGCTGATGGGGCGGAGCAGCTCCGTGGCAATGCTTCCGTCCCAGATTTTATTTGGCAGGAAATAGTCATCGGGACAGAACACTGCGCCAAGCCCCATGGACAGAATGAAATTGGTGGTAACCATGGAAAAGGTGATCCCGTCGATCTCGCTGTTTGCTCCATAGAGCGCCCTGTAGATCCCCCAGAAAATGAAAAACTGCATACAGGTGGAAAGAATGCTCATCAGATGGTCAAACCGGTATGCACTTCTGCCCAGAAAACACTTTCTGGCGTATGCGAAATAAGGGGCTATTCTCATATACCGTCCACCTCTCTGTTATAGATTTTGCGGATAATACTCTCGATATCCGGTTCGGAAATATTGATGTCCCGGACCTGGTACCGGCTCAGAATCTGGTTCATCAGCTCGTTGATCTGTATGTCCCTGTTTTCAAAAATAAAGCGCTTTTTATTTTCATCAATTGTTTCCATTTCCACCTTATCAATGGGCGCTATCTCCGCCCTGCCTGCAAATTCCACATCCAGCTGCCGGGATGTGCCGTATTGCTCACGAATCCCTCCAAGAGTACCGTCATACACCTTCGTTCCCCCGTCAATAATTACCAGTCGTTTGCAGGTCTTCTCGATATCCTGCATATCATGAGTGGTAAAAAGCATGGTCACTTTGTCCTGCTCGTTCAACTCACGGATAAAGCTGCGGATGGTTTCCTTTCCCACCACGTCAATGCCGATGGTAGGTTCGTCAAAAAACACAATCTCCGGAGAGTGGATCAGAGCGGCAACAATATCCGCCCGCATTCGCTGTCCCAGGGACAGCTGCCGGACAGGCTGCCGGATAAAGCTGCCCATATCCAGCATCTCTGTGAAACGGCTGAGATTTTTCTGATATACCGCATCCGGCACACGGTAGATTGCTTTCAGCAGTTCAAAGCTGTCGATTACGGGCAGATCCCATTGCAGCTGGGATTTCTGTCCGAAAACAACGCCGATCCTACCGACATAATTTTTCCGCTGTTTATAGGGGATAAATCCGTCCACGATAATCTCACCGCTGTCAGGATAGAGAATTCCGGAAAGCATTTTGATGGTGGTGGATTTTCCTGCGCCATTCGGACCGATAAATCCCACCATTTCGCCCTTTTCAATGGAAAGGCTGATATTTTTTACGGCTTCCTTGCGCTCAAATTTCGGCACAAATAAATTGGCCAGCATCCCCGGCACGCCGCCCCGGCGTTTGCTGACCTTAAAGGTTTTACTGATGTCTTTCACTTCGATAAGGCTCATGTCTTCCCTTTCTGTCCGCTTCAGCGGACACGCAGCTCCATCGCTAAAGGTGCATCTCTTTCAAGCCGGAAACAATGCTTTCCAGATCCGGCTTTCTGATGCTCACCTCTGCAATAGCGGTCTGCCGCAAAATCAGCTTCAGAATCTCTGCCGAGGTGATATGGTTGGTGTTATAGGATAGGGTAATGCTGTTTCCCTGCAGGGAGTAGCTTTTCAGCGGCAGGTCTTCAAAATCAGGAAGCTTTCCGCAGAATGTTATGGTCATAACGTCAATGGGCGCATAGCGGCTGCGGAGGTTATCCTCGCTTCCGTAGAAAATCAGTCTGCCGCCGTCAAGGAGTGCAATACGGCTGCACATTCTGGATACGCCGGTCATATCGTGGGAGGTCATCAGCACCGACATTCCTGCCCGGCTGCGCTCTGTCAGAATACTGCTGAGCGCAGCCTTGCCGTTTTCGTCCAGTCCCACATTCGGTTCGTCAAGCAGCAGCAAATCGGGCTCATAGATCAGAGCCGCCCCCAGCTCGGCACGCATGCGCTGCCCCAGGGAGAGGTTTTTAACGGTCTGCTTTTCATATGCTCGGAACGCCAGCCTGTCAGCCAGTTCAGTATACCGCTGCGCAAATTCGTTTTTTGAGATA
>JAGANP010000412.1 GCA_017624175.1 Lachnospiraceae bacterium
CACCTGCTGCAGCTGTCTGGCCTTGTCCTCCTGCGTACAGTCAAACTCCAGATGATACCCCTTTTCCGGATCACTGATGGAACCCGCACATAAAAATGCCCCCCGCAGGAAAGCCCTGCGGCAGCAGGAATTTTTGATCAGCTGCGGATTAACCGGCCCTTTCAGATCCCCAAACCTCTGATAAAAAGCCTGCATCTCCTCTTCCGTGATCCACACATTCGTCTCTATATTAAATGTTTTTTTCAATAATGTAAAGCATTTTCTTAATACAGCTTCATTTTCCAGCTGAAAACCGATGGTATACAGCCCATCTTTGTCCTTTCCGTACTGCCCGGACAGACTCATCATGGCAGCCAGCTCCGCTATCTGGCAGTGCCTGGCATTACTGATATGCCCGGCCAGCTCCTCCTTTACTTCACTTGAAAAAGACATGTCAGCCCCCTCTCACAGAACCTCCCGGCTGCTTTGCGGCTCCCAAGCTCCGCCGAACTTAAGTGCCCGGGTTATTCACATCCCGGTGATGCAGTGTCACCCCATAGCTGCCCTGATCTTTCAGCCGGTCATACAGCTGATTGGCCAGCGTTACGCTGCGGTGCTTGCCGCCGGTACAGCCGATGGCGATCACCAGGCGGTACTTTCCCTCTTTGATATAGTTGGGAATCAGGAATCGGATCATATCCACCAGCTTGTCCATGAAAACATGGGATTCCTCAAAGCCCATCACATACTCCTGTACCTCCCGGTCATTGCCGGTCTTATGCTTCAACTCTTCCAGGTAAAAGGGATTGGGTAAAAATCTGACGTCAAATACCAGATCCGCATCAGCGGGAATGCCGTTCTTGAACCCAAATGACATCACTGTCACCATAAGGCTGTTGTATTCTTCATTATTGACAAAGATGCGATCCAGCTCTTCTTTCAGCTCCCGGGTCAGCAGGCTGGTGGTATCAATCACATAGTCCGCCTGCCTGCGGATCGTTTCCAGCACCTTGCGTTCCTGCCGCACACCATCCTCGATGCGGCCCTCCACTGCCAGCGGATGCACCCGTCTGCTCTCCTTATAGCGCTTGATCAGCACATCGTCCCCTGCTTCCATAAACAGGATCTCTACATTATATTCTCTCTTTTTCAGCTCCTGCAGGATTTTGGTGGCATCCTCAAAAGACTGATCCGCACGCACGTCCAGTCCCAGCGCTACCTTGGTGATCTCACTGCCGGGCATGGTAATCAGTTCCGCAAATTTATGCACCAGCGATACCGGCAGATTATCCACACAGTAGTAGCCCGCATCTTCCAGCATTTTCAAAGCGGTACGCTTACCGCCGCCGCTCATTCCCGTAACCACCACGAAACGCATCTTTTGTTCGCTCCTTCCTGTTATCACTCCACAAAAATCACTTC
The DNA here is from genome assembly GCA_017624175.1 of Lachnospiraceae bacterium. GTDB lineage: Bacteria > Bacillota > Clostridia > Lachnospirales > Lachnospiraceae > Acetatifactor. The sequence continues at coordinate 1,402 of JAGANP010000412.1, forward strand.
CGGCTCCAGATCTACGCCAAAACAGGCCTTGACTCTCTCCTGTACATAAGCGATCAGATCCCGCACATCTTCATAGGTAGCGTTTCCCGTATTGATGATAAAGCCGCAGTGTTTATCCGATACTCTGGCTCCGCCGATCTGATAGCCTCTGAGCCCGGATTTCATAATCAGTTCTCCGGCATAATAGCCCTCCGGCCGTTTGAAAGTGCTGCCCGCACTGGGATATTCCAGAGGCTGCTTTTCCCGTCTTTTCGCTGCCAGCTCATTCATGCGGCTGCGGATTGCTTCCCGCTCCCCGGGGGCAAGCTGCAGGGTTACTTCTACTACCGTAAAGGGATGGGACTTGATCGCACTGGTGCGATAGCCAAACTCCATGGTCTCGTTATCCAGCTCCAGTACATTGCCCTCCCGGTCAATCACCTTGACCTGCGACACCACCTGGGACAGCTCTCCGCCGTAAGCCCCTGCATTCATGACCACGCCCCCGCCAATGGTACCGGGGATCCCACAGGCAAATTCAAATCCGGTCAGTTCCTGCTCATAGGCCGCTTTCGCCACCTGGGACATCAGCGCTCCGGCCTGAACGATCATCCGGTCGCCCTCCAGACGGATCTGCTGCATCCGGGGGCCTATCTGCAATACCACTCCGGCGTAGCCCCTGTCGCTGATCAGCAGATTGCTGCCGTTGCCCATGACCAGACAGGGCAGCTCCACGATCCGCAGATACCGCTGGAGCTTCTGCAGCTGCTCCATGCTCTCAATCTCCACAAAGCAATCTGCCTCCCCGCCGATCCGAAAGGTGGTATGCCTGTTCATCGGCTCTCTCCGCCGGATATTTTCCCGGGGAACAAAGCCTGCTATTGTCTGAATCACCGCATCACTTATCATCTTCACAAAAAACCTTCTATTCTTTAATTTAAAATCAGGCCCGCAGCCCCAAAGATCCCTGCGTCATTACCCAGGGTTGCCAGAGCGAACTCTGCGTTTCTGCAGCCATGAAAAGCATATTTATCATAGGCAGGACGGATATATTCAAACAGGATCTCTCCCGCTCTGGACACACCGCCGCCGATCACAAACACTTCCGGATTGGCCACTGCTGCCACTGCCGCCAAGCCCTTGCCCAGATATTCCCCGAACTGCTCCGCAACCTGTATTGCCACCGGATCTCCGGCTTTCACCGCATCCCATACTGCCTTGGCAGACAGCTTCTGCTGCTCCCGCAGTACACTGGGCTGCTGATCCTGCTGCAGGCGCCTCTTGGCCAGGCGCACAACGCCGGTAGCAGAGGCATACTGCTCCAGGCAGCCGTGGTTCTGACAGCCGCAGGCCTCCGGCTCATTATCCTCGATATGGATATGGCCGATCTCACCGCCCGCACCGGTGGCGCCGGTCAGGATATTGCCGCCCACGATGATACCGCCGCCCACGCCGGTGCCCAGGGTCACAGCCACCATATTCATATGGCCCTTGCCGCCGCCCTGCCACATCTCACCGAAAGCCGCCACATTGGCATCGTTGGCCGCCTTTACCGGCAGATCCAGATAACCGTTTAATACCTTGGGAATGTTAAAAACATCCCAGCCCAGGTTCACTGCCTTATATACCGTGCCCTCTGCATCAACGGGGCCGGGAGCGCCCACTCCCACCCCCTGGATATCGTCCTTTTCTATGTTCATGGAAGCCAGCCGCTTTTGGATGCTGGCTGCAATATCCGGCAGAATCCTGGAGCCGTTATTGTCTTTCACTGTGGGAATCTCCCATTTTTCCAGCACACAGCCATCCTTGTCAAACAGGCCCAGCTTCACCGTAGTGCCTCCTATGTCTACTCCGATTGCATATTTTTTCATGGCAGGTCTCTCCTTTTTTATATATACGTTTTTCTCTTCATTTTATGCATATACGGTCACGATTCAGAGGATCAATCCTCATCCTCCTCTTCCCGCTTCTTGGCCAGGGAATTCTGCACACGAGTGTACAGCTCCTGTGCCGCATTGTAGCCCATCTTCTTCTGGCGGTGATTTACCGCAGCGGTCTCACAGATGATCGCCAGATTACGGCCGGGACGGATGGGAATATTGTGGCACACGATCTTGTTGCCCAGATACTCCGTATAATTCTCCTCCAGGCCCAGACGGTCGTACTCCCTGTCCTTATCCCAATCCTCCAGACGGATTACCAGATCGATGGACTGAGTCTCCCGCACGGAGGATGCACCGAACATAGCCTTGATATCCACGATACCGATACCCCGCAGCTCAATAAAATGCTTTGTAATATCCGGCGCACTGCCCACCAGGGTATCGTCGCTGACCTTGCGCAGCTCCACCACATCATCCGTCACCAGACGGTGCCCTCTCTTTACCAGCTCCAGAGCTGCCTCGGACTTACCGATGCCGCTCTCCCCGGTGATCAGTACGCCCTCGCCGTATACATCCACCAACACGCCGTGTACGGAAATGCAGGGGGCCAGCTGAACATTAAGCCAGCGAATGGCCTCCGCCATAAAAGTAGAGGTGGTCTCTTTCGTGGACAGAACAGGAATCTGACGCTCCAGTGCATACTGCATAAACAGTTCGTCCGGCTTCAGCTCCCTTGAGAACACAATCCCCGGAATCTCATAGGAAAAAAGTTTGCTGTAGACTTCCCGCTTTCGCTCCTCGGAAAGTCCCTCCAGATAGGTGTATTCCACAAATCCGATAATCTGCAGACGTGTGGCGTCAAAATGTTCAAAATAACCCGCCAGCTGCAGCGCCGGACGGTTGATATCGGGCTGGGTGAGCTTCTTTTTCTTCGGATCCAGCTCCGGAGTCAGATTCTCCAGCTTCATTTTTTCAATCAGACGATTCAATCTAACGCTTGCCATTTTTGCCTCCTCCATGCGTATCGCAGATCTCTCCCGCAATACTGCACTCCCCTGGTTTTATCTGCCGTCCGCTGCCGCAAACCGCACTTTCCTGATTTTCACTATAACACATTCCCGGTTTTTATTCAACGCAAAGTATTCAGTGAAAAAATCTGTAGATCTCCTCCGCCACGCTCCGGGGGATCTCCGGCACCTCCATCAGACGCTCCACATCCGCCTCCCTGATCTCCTCCAGCGACTTAAAATGCCGCATCAGAGCCTTGCGCCTTGCGGGACCGATGCCCGGAATCTCATCCAGACGGGATTTTACCTGGGCCTTGCTGCGCAGGGAACGGTGATACTCAATGGCAAAGCGGTGGGCCTCGTCCTGAATCCGGGTGATCAGCTTAAAGCCCTCGGAATGGGTATCAATGGGGATCTCTACATTATTATAATAGAGCCCCCGGGTGCGGTGATTGTCATCCTTAACCATACCGCAGACCGGGATATGGATCTGCAGCTCCTCCAGTACGGACAGCGCAATATTGACCTGCCCCCGGCCGCCGTCCATCAGCAGCAGATCCGGGAACCGGGTAAAGCTGCCGTATTCCTGGTCCATATCCCGCTCCTCCAGCTCCCGGCTCTCCTCCAGGCCGTGTACCAGACGGCGGGTCAGCACCTCCCGCATGCAGGCATAGTCGTCCGGCCCCGCCACCGTCTTGATGCGGAACTTCCGGTAATCGCTGCGCTTGGGCTTCCCCTTTTCAAACACCACCATGGAGCCCACATTTTCAAAGCCGCTGATATTGGAGATATCAAAGGCCTCCATCCGGTCTGCATAGGACAGGCCCAGCCATCCGGCGATCTCCTTTACGGCGCCGATGGTGCGGCCCTCCTCCCGCTTCAGCTTTTCCTTGTCCTGGCTCAGCACCAGTCTGGCATTCTGAGCCGCCAGCTCCACCAGCTTCTCCTTGCTGCCGATCTTGGGTACCCGGATATAGACCCGGGAGCCCTTGCGCTCCGACAGACAGTGCTCCACCAGCTGGCTGTCCCCGATCTCATACTGCAGCATCAGCTCCCGGGGAATAAAGGGAGTGCCTGCATAGAACTGCTTGACAAAATCCTCCAGAATCTCCGGCTTTTTTACGCCTGACACATTTGTCATATAGTAATGCTCCCGGCCAATCAGCTTGCCGTCCCGCACAAAAAACACCTGCACCACGGCGTCCGCCTCATCCTGATACAGAGCGATAATATCCTTGTCCTCCAGGGCGCTGTCCGTGATCTTCTGCTTCTGGGATACGGCCTTGACGCTGGCATGCAGATCCCGGTAGCGGGCCGCCTCCTCAAATTCCAGATTCTCCGCAGCCAGCTTCATCTTTTCCTCCAGGTCCTTCAGAAGCTTATTATAATTGCCGTTTAAAAATTCCAGGGCCTGGGCCAGCTGCTGCCGGTACTGCTCCTTGCTGATATAGCCCTGACAGGGCGCCATACACTGCTTGATATGATAATTCAGGCAGGGGCGTTCATTGCCGATGTCCCTGGGCAGATTCCGGTTGCAGGTACGCAGACAGAACAGCTTGTTCAGCAGCTCTATGGTATCCTTCACTGCCGCCGCACTGGTATAGGGACCGTAATATTTGGACTTATCCTTCTTCATCTGCCGGGAAAAAAGGATCCGTGGAAACTCCTCCCCCATGGTCACCTTGATGTAGGGATAGGTCTTATCGTCTTTCAGCAGGGTGTTGTATTTGGGAGAATTCTCCTTGATCAGGTTATTTTCCAGCACCAGGGCTTCCAGCTCCGAATCCGTCACGATATATTCAAAACGGGCAATCAGCGTCACCATCTTGTCAATCATAGGGCCTCTGCCGATATTTTCCCGAAAATAAGACCGCACCCGGTTATGCAGATTCACCGCTTTGCCCACATACAGGATGCTGTCGTCCGCATCCCGCATAATATAGACGCCCGGCTTGTGCGGAAGCTTCTTTAATTCTTCTTCAAAATCAAATGTCATACTTATACCCCTGCATTAATGAGAATTTGAAAGGGCCAGGCCCCCAAAAGGGTCTGGCCCACTCTATTCATCTTACAGGCTTCCGCCGGAAAAACGCCCTGTCGGCCCTGTGGGGGGCTGGGGCGGCCACGGCTGCCTGTCCTGAGACTGCTGAGAGCCTTCCGGCTGCCCGGACTCTGCTTCCTGATTTTCCGGCTGCCCGGGAACTGTCTCACGGTTCTCCGGCATACCCGGAACCGTGGGGGCCTGAGGCAGAACAACCTCCGGCGTACTTATGGACTGCTCCCGGATATCCTCCTGCTTTCTGCCGTCCTCGGAGCCTCCTTCTTTGCTCTCCTTACCGGGATCCGGCAGACCTTTCTCCCGGCGGAAGATCTCCATGAACTCCTTACCGGTAATGGTCTCTTTCTCAATCAGATATTCTGCCAGCTTATCCATCAGCTCCCGGTTTTCCCGCAGCAGCTGCAATGCCTTTTCATAACTCTCTTTCAGGATCGCCACCACCTCGGCATCAATCTCCGCCGCCGTGGTATCGCTGCAGTTCAGCGTAGCCGTGCCGTCCAGATATTTGTTCTGCACGGAAGCCAGGCCGATCAGACCGAACTTCTTGCTCATACCGTATTCCGTCACCATGGCCTTGGCAATATTGGTGGCTTTCTCAATATCGTTGGCGGCGCCGGTGGTCACAGTGTCAAACACGATTTCCTCCGCCGCCCGTCCGCCTACCAGGCCCACCAGCATATCCCGCAGCTCCGCCTCGGTATTCAGATATTTTTCCTCCTCCGGCACATGCATTACATATCCCAGAGCGCCCATGGTGCGGGGCACAATGGTGATCTTCTGCACCGGCTCGGAATTCTTCTGCAGGGCGCTGATCAGTGCATGTCCCACCTCGTGGTAGGATACGATGCGCCTCTCCTCCTTGCTCATGATCCGGTCTTTCTTTTCCTTGCCTACCAGCACCTGCTCCACTGCATTAAACAGATCCTTCTGGCATACATACTCTCTGCCCTCTTTTACCGCATTGATGGCAGCTTCATTGATCATGTTGGCCAGATCGGAGCCCACGGCCCCGCTGGTGGCCAGAGCAATGGCATCCAGATCCACCGTCTCATCCATCTTCACATCCTTGGCGTGTACCTTCAGAATGTCCACACGGCCTTTCAGATCCGGCTTGTCTACGATGATCCGCCGGTCAAAACGTCCGGGACGCAGCAGCGCCTTATCCAGGATCTCCGGGCGGTTGGTGGCCGCCAGGATCAGGATACCCTTGGAGCTGTCAAAGCCGTCCATCTCGGACAGCAGCTGGTTCAGGGTCTGCTCCCGCTCCTCGTTGCCCCCGCCGTATTTGGAATCCCGGCTGCGGCCGATGGCATCAATCTCGTCGATAAAAATGATACAGGGCGCATTCTTCGTGGCCTCCTTAAACAGGTCACGCACACGGCTGGCGCCCACGCCAACGTATAACTCGATAAAATCAGAACCCGTCAGGGAGAAAAAGGGCACATGGGCCTCTCCGGCAACAGCTCTGGCCAGCAGTGTCTTGCCGGTTCCGGGCGGTCCCACCAGCAGAGCGCCCTTGGGCAGCTTGGCGCCGATCTTGGAATATTTTCCCGGGTTGTGCAGGAAATCCACCACCTCCACCAGGGACTCCTTGGCCTCATCCTCACCGGCCACATCCGCAAAGGTTACGCCGGTCTCTTTCTGTACATAGACCTTGGCATTGCTCTTCCCCACATTCATAGGGCCGCCGCTGCCGCCCATTTTGCGGAACAGAAAGCCCAGCAGAATCCACATCAGTACCAGGGGCAGCACCAGCGTCATCAGGATCTGCATGATCCATTCGCCCACGCTGGTGGAGACTCCATAGACCTCCACCCCATGCTCCAACGCCCTCTGGGTGACGGTCTCCACATTTTCAATCAACAGTGTCTTATACTCTATCTTTACATTACGGGAATACAGCTCATACAGGTTCTGAGGCAGCTGGTCCTGTGTTTCGCTTTTCAGCGTATAGGTAATCGACTCTCCGCTGATCTCCACCTTTTCAACCTGATCCGCCTCCAGTTTTTCCACAAAAGTGGAGTAGGGCACCTCAACCACATTGCCGCTGTCTCCGAAAAACAGGCTCCACAGCATGCTGACCAGAACCACGCTCAACAGTACCATAACCAGGATCATCATGATACTGGGGCGTTCCGGCCTCTGGTTATTCCCTCCGCCGCCGTTTCCCCCCGAGCCGCCGTTACCGCCGCCGGGACCGTTTCCGTTATTATAATTATCCATATGATTATCCATAGATTTCCTCCAAAAGGTGTTTTAGCCCCTCGGGCGCCGCCTATCTCTCTACATTATAGAGATTCCCAAAACATAAATCAATAGTCGATCTCTAAAAGATTTATAAAGATTTCCAGCAGGAACACCTTGATTTCGCTATTCTTTTTATGTATGATAGATTATGTTAAATGTGCATGGATATGCACATAATTATTGTATAGCATAGATGTGTTTATTCTGTGAAAAAAACGAAAGTACACGGAATGATGGAGGGAACAAATGAACAAAATCGGATTTGATAACGATAAGTACCTGAAATTGCAGTCCCAGCGGATCAAGGAGCGAATCGCCGCTTTCGGCGGCAAGCTCTATCTGGAGTTCGGCGGCAAGCTGTTTGACGACTATCACGCCTCCCGGGTATTGCCCGGCTTCAAGCCCGACAGTAAGATCAATATGCTGGTGCAGTTAAAGGATCAGGCCGAGATCGTTATTGTCATCAATGCGGCGGATATCGAGAAAAACAAGGTGCGTTCCGATCTGGGGATCACCTATGATGTGGACGTGCTCCGCCTGATTGATGCGTTCCGGGGCTACGGCCTGTATGTGGGCAGCGTCTGTCTGACCCAGTTCACAGAGCAGCCCAGCGCCATTGCCTATCAGAAAAAGCTGGAATCCCTGGGCATGAAAGTATACCGGCACTATCCGATCCCCGGCTATCCCTCCAATATTCCTTTGATCGTCAGCGACGAGGGCTATGGGCGCAACGAATATATCGAGACCTCCCGGGAACTGGTGGTAATCACCGCCCCCGGCCCCGGCAGCGGCAAGATGGCCACCTGCCTATCCCAGCTCTATCATGAGCACAAGAGAGGAATCCAGGCGGGTTATGCCAAATACGAGACTTTCCCCATCTGGAATCTGCCCTTAAAGCATCCTGTGAACCTGGCCTACGAGGCGGCCACGGCAGATTTAAACGATGTGAACATGATTGATCCGTTTCATCTGGAGGCCTATGGGGAGACCACGATCAACTATAACCGGGACGTGGAGATCTTCCCGGTGCTGGCGGCCATGTTCCGGATGATCCAGGGCGA
>JAGANP010000413.1 GCA_017624175.1 Lachnospiraceae bacterium
AAAAACGAGGGATGGGAATGCAACAGGTAACATTTGCTTTTGTGGAGGGTGTGACAACGCTGGCGCCGGAGGAGATCCTCTATATTGAGACCAGCAGACATAAAAATATCTTTTATACCGCAGACCGGACCTACAGCATCTACCGCAAGCTGGACGAGATCGGAGCGGAGCTGGAGGGGCTGGGTTTCCTGAGATGTCATCAGAGCTTTCTGGTGAATATGCGGTATATTCAGAAGATCAGCAGCTATGTGATCACGCTGACCAATGGGCAGGAGCTGTCCGTACCCAAGGCCAGATATCGGGAGGTAAAGAGACGGTATGCGGAATACCGGGGAGAAGCATAAGCTTCCGGAAGTGGGAATCTGTCAGATCAGGCAATGACAGGTTCCTTTTTTGTTGTAATTTGGGTCACTTGCCTTTATAATAAGATTACGGACAGGCAAACAATTATAAGGATGCGGTCAGGGATGGGCTGAAGGAGGCAAGGCGGCTGTTTGCGGAGCTGGAGGATCAGCTGCCGGAGCGGGAGCGGAAGCGGAAGAGGATCAGCCGGCAGATCGACAGCTTCCAGGAGCAGATGAAAGGATATTCCCACTATAATCATATTGGGTGGTAGAGAGAGGATAATAAGATGAGACTGATCATGATACGACATGGGGATCCGGATTATGAAAAGGATTCTTTGACAGAAAAGGGCTGGCGGGAGGCTGCGCTGCTGGCGGAGCGGATTTCCCGGCTGGAGGTAAAGGATTTTTATGTATCGCCCCTGGGGCGGGCACGGGATACTGCATCACTGACCCTGGAGAAAATGGGCAGGACAGCAGAAGTCTGTCCCTGGCTGCGGGAATTTGCGCCCCAGATCATGCGGCCGGATGTGCCGGAGCATACCATGATTTCCTGGGACTGGCTGCCCCAGGACTGGACAAGGGTGGAAGAGTTTTACCGCAGGGATCTCTGGACAACGCCGAAGATCATGCGGGAAGCTGTTTCGTCGGATCCCGTTACCGGGGAGGTGAGAACCGGCATCAAGGCAGAATATGACTGGGTCGTGCAGGGGCTGGACCGGCTTCTGGCAGCGCATGGATATGTGCGGGAGGACGAGTTATACCGTGCGGAGCAGCCCAATCAGGATACCCTGGTGTTTTTCTGCCATTTCGGCGTGGAGTGCGTTATCCTGAGCCATCTGCTGGGCATATCTCCCATGATTCTGTGGCATGGGACAGTGGCAGCTCCCACCTCGGTAACCACACTGTATACGGAGGAGCGCAGAAAGGGTGCAGCGGCTTTCCGAATGGCAGGCTTCGGAGACATTTCCCATCTGTATGCGGCGGGAGAAGAACCGGCCTTTGCCGCCCGGTTCTGTGAGGTCTATGACAGCCCGGAGCGTCATGACTGAGACAGCTTCTGACCGGAGACAGCCCGGCAGCGGCATAGGGAAAATACAGGCCATGGCGCAGAAGGCCGGAAGTGTCGTGTCGGGAGTACATTCATATATTAACAGTAAGAGCGATTAAGGATGGAGCACTTTATGCAAGTATTGACAGGACTTTTGATCCCTTTCGCAGGAACCACACTGGGCGCAGCTATGGTGTTCCTGATGAAGAATGAAATGAATAAAAGGCTGGAGAAGCTGCTGCTGGGGTTTGCCGCAGGGGTGATGATTGCGGCATCCGTATGGTCATTGCTGATTCCCGGTATTGAGATGGCAGGAGAGCAGGGCAAGATTGCCTGGGTGCCTGCCACGGTAGGATTTCTGTTGGGTATGTTTTTTTTACTGGTGCTGGACAGTGTGATTCCGCATCTTCATCTGGGCAGCAGCAAACCGGAGGGCGTGAAAACCGGGCTGGGCAAAACGGCCATGCTGGTCTTTGCGGTGACTCTGTACAATCTTCCCGAGGGCATGGCAGTGGGCGTCACCTTTGCCGGAGCCATGATGGGGAATACCGGCATCACTATGGCGGGAGCGTTTGCACTGGCCATCGGTATTGCGATTCAGAATTTCCCCGAGGGGGCGATCATCTCCATGCCTTTAAAAAGCAGCGGCAATGGGATTTCCAAGGGAAGAGCCTTTACCTATGGAATGCTGTCCGGCCTGGTGGAGCCCATCGGCGCAGTGATAACGATACTGCTGACCAATCTGGTGGTACCGTTTCTGCCCTATCTGCTGTCCTTTGCGGCAGGGGCCATGATCTATGTGGTGGTGGAGGAGCTGATCCCGGAATCTCAGTCCGGGGAGCATACCAATATCGGCACGATTGGAGTGGCCATTGGCTTTACGCTGATGATGGTGCTGGATGTGGCTCTGGGATAGATAGGCAAAGGAGGGGATGGAATGAGCAAAAAGGAGAAATTCTGGAAGTGGAAGCTGCCGCTCTATACGCTGCTGGCAGAGGCTGCCATCGGGCTTTTGGTGATGCTGCCGCTGATCGGCATACTCAGCGGCGGCCAGGGGATTACCCGGCGGCTGCTATCCGGCGGCTCCGCCGATGACGGTATCACCGGCTGGCTGGTGCTTCCCGCTCTGCTGGGAGATGCAGTTGTCGGAATCGCCCTGATTGCCCTGGTCGCTTTGCTGGTGGTCTATCTGGTTATGGTGGGGGGCAGCCTGGGCTGGAGTATACTTTTTCATCATCTGAATCAGAAAAACAGCTGGTCCCTGTGCATCGCTGCGGAGGCTCCGGCGCTGCTGGTATCGGGAGGGGCGATCCTGTATCTTCTGCGGCAGTGTATAGAGGAAGGCAGCGCAGGAGTCCTTATAGCGTCGGTCCCGATGCTTTTGCTGCTGGCAGAGGCACTGCTGCAGATCCGGCATATGGCTCTTCTGCATCGGTAAATGGAGGAGGGGCATGATTTATTTATCTCATTTTACCTTTCCCGGCCGGGAGCAGGAATATGATTTCTTCCTGGGGGAGAAGCACACCTGTTATGATTCCTTTTATCCCTTTCAAATTCTGTCCAGGCGGAATCTGCATATGCTGGACTTTGAACCGGTGACGATCCTGTACGGGGGCAACGGTTCCGGAAAGACCACAGCGCTGAATGTCATCGGGGAGACCCTGGGGCTGGAGCGGGATACGCTGTATAACCGCAGCAACTTCTTTGAAAGCTATACCGGGCTTTGCAGCTATGAGACGGAGCAGCCCATCCCCAGGGGCAGCAGGATCATCACCAGCGATGATGTGTTTGACTTCATGCTGAATCTGCGGTCGCTGAATGAGGGGATCGACCGGAAGCGGGAGGCGGTATTGGAGGAATATCTGGAGAATAAATACGCCCATTTTCAGATGCGGTCCCTGGAGGATTATGAGCAGCTGAAAAAGGTGGTGCTGGCCCGTTCCAAGACCCAGTCCAAATATGTGCGGGCCAATCTGATGGACAATGTGCGGGAGCATTCCAATGGGGAGAGTGCTTTTCTGTACTTCTCGGAGAAAATTCAGGAGAACGGGCTCTATCTGCTGGACGAGCCGGAGAACAGTCTTTCCCCGGAGCGGCAGCAGGAGTTACTGCGGTTTCTGGAGGACTCCGCCAGATTCTTCGGCTGCCAGTTTATCATTGCCACCCATTCTCCCTTTCTGCTGTCCATGCACGGTGCAAAGATCTACGATCTGGACGAGGATCCGGTGGATGTGAAGCGCTGGACGCAGCTGGAGAATGTAAGGGCCTATTACGAGTTTTTCAAAAGGCATGCGGGTGAGTTTTAGCTTTTTCTATTCTGGGAACGTTTCTATTTGAGCAGTATCGCAGATTGAAAGGAAAGGTCAGTTGCAGAGTCTGTTGAATTTTCGGAGGGCGGGCAGGAGCGCTTCGATAATTATCTTGCGTCTGCCCGGGAGTTAGAAGAAGAACAGGGGATGGAGTGGCTGGAGGAAAATGAACCGGCATTGTGGCGGTTTCTTCAAAAATTAGAAGAGCTGCAGCCATACTAATCCCCTGCCGGAGTATTTATGGTTCTGTGACCAGAGGGAAAGAAACCGTTACCACAAAGAGATCGGCTATGGTTTCCAGGCGGAAGGTACCGCCGCAGGCTTCCGTGAAGCTCTGGGCGATGGAAAGCCCCAGGCCGCTGCCGCCGTCCGTCCGGCTCTGATCTCCCCGGACAAAGCGCTCCGTGAAATTCTGATCCGCCGGAAGTTCGCAGCGGGAAGTATTTCTGACGCTGGCGATTGCCATACAGCCATTGGTATGCAGGGTAACATGTACCCGGGAGCCCTCCAGGGAATACTGGATGGCATTCTGAAACAGGTTCTGGAATACCCGATACATTCTCTGGCCATCGGCTGTAATCATTACCGGCACCTCCGGGA
>JAGANP010000048.1 GCA_017624175.1 Lachnospiraceae bacterium
CGCCTGAATACCCTTTCCGGCGGAGAGCAGCAGCGGATTGCCATTGCCATTGCCCTGGCCAATTCCCCGAAGCTTCTGTTGGCGGATGAGCCCACCGGAAGCGTGGATCCCCGGACGGCGGATTACATCTTTGATGTGTTCACGGAGATGAACCGTCAGGGCCAGACTATCCTGATCATCACCCATGATGTGGCGCTGTCGAAAAAGGTAAAGCGGGTGGTGGCCATCCGGGACGGGAAGATCAGCAGTGAGCGGATTCTGAAAGAAAAATATGCGGACCGGATCAAAGAGGCCGCCATTGACTGGCGAACGGAGGACACCCAGGAGGAGTACGCCATCGTGGACAAGGCGGGCAGGGTGCAGATCCCCAGAGATATCCTGAGCCTGTTAAAGCTGGAGGATAATAAGGTGAAGCTGGAGCTGACGGAGGGAAAGGTCATCATCAGCAGTCCCTCACAGGAGCATGGAGAAACGGAAAATTAAAAGAGCTTTAAAAGAGATCGAGGAGATCAAACAGAGGATAAGGAAGCGTATTCCTTATCCTCTTGTGGTTTCAGGAGTAGGGGGAGTTGTCCAGCAGGGTTCTGCTGTTCTTGGAACGGTATTCGCTGGGCGTGCAGTTCTTATACTGCTTGAACAGCCGGTTAAAGGTGGAGATGCTGGGGAAACCGGCCTGCAGCGCCACCTCCGTGATGGACAGCTCCGGCCGGGCCAGCAGCTCCTCTGCCACCTTGATGCGCCGGTGACAGAGATAGTCGCAGAAAGTAAAGCTGGTGTACTGCTTGAACAGTCTGGAAAAATGGTATTTGCTGAATCCGGTGGCTTCGGCGATCTCTTCCAGATTCAGCTCCTCCATATAGTGGTCGTCTATGTATTCCATTACATTATTGAACTTCTGAACATATTCCCTCTGCTTGTACAGCCGTACATTGGGAAACAGGTTGCTCGCATTGATATGGTTGTAGCCGAGCTTGGTAAAAAAGTTCAGCAGCAGGGAAAATATCGTCAGCTCCGCATATTCGTTCCCACTGAAATATTCCTCCCGCATCTGGATCAGACTCTGGCAGAGCTCCTCATAGACCTGGGAATAGCCGCCCTTGGTGATGTACAGGGGCTGGGACAGGAGGGACTGGATTCCCACAAAGCTTTTCAGCCGGGTGATCGGGGAAATATCAAACAGGTAGATGAAGCGGCTGCCTGTTTCCGGAGCCCGCAGTTCATGGAGCTCTCCGGGCGGAATCACCATCACCTCTCCGGGCTGTACCCGGAATTCATGGTCTGCCGTCAGCACATCGTAGTGGTTTTCTATGGGCATGATGATCTCCAGGGCGGTGTGCCAGTGGGCGTCAAAATTCTCCGTCTGGGTATTCAGCCAGATCCGGATCGTGGAATTGTTCTGAAACTGTACTGCCTCGCAGGAATCAGAGACCTTGCGGGTCCCGGTAAAATCGTAATTAATGCTGGAAAAATCGAGAAAGCTGCCGGCGGTTCTCGTTGTTGTCATTTGCAAAGCCTCCTTTTATCGCTGCACAGGAAACTATCTTCAAGTTTTGCTTTTTGCTATAGCTATATAGGAACAAATGGGTTTTATCAGGAAAATGTATCCAAAATTTCTGAATGCAAAAGGCATCTTTATCAAGCTTATTTTAGCATCAAAAGGGAAAAAAGTAAATATTGCACAACAAATTGTTAAAAAGGCTCCAAAAAGTGAGCAATGTGTGAAGAATAAATAGCAAAAAATAAGAAGACTAATTCCTCTTCTGCGAATATAATGAATATAGAAAATGCGGAGAGCATGAAATATCTATATTTTTTGTTTGTACACAGGGAGGCATGTATGAATAAGACTGTCAAGAAATTACTCATACTTATAGGCGTGATAGCGGTGTTTGCGGTATTTTGCGTACTGTTGAGCCTGAGAGAGGTGGAGACCTTTGAGGATAAGTATGCGGGCAAGGACCTGAGCGTAGATGCGGAAGGCGCTGTCAGAGAGGGGACTTATACCCGTTATCTGAATGCCCATGAGGATGCAGCGTACCCGCAGACCGAGGTGGCGCTGGATCTGTTTGCCTATACGGCAGAGGGCAGCGTTGAGGTCTATGACGATTATGAAGGCGTAGAAAAATCCCTGTTTACGGATACAAAGTCCACAGTGACCTGGGAGGTAGAGGTGCAGGAGGCCGGTTTCTATAATGTAGAGCTGGACTATCTGATTCCGGAATCCAGAGGCGTGGCCGCAGAGCGTGCCATCTATATTAATGGGGAGCTGCCCTTTGACGATGCCGGTAATATGGAATTCACCCGGATCTGGACCGACGGCGGCGAGGTAAAGGTGGATAACCAGGGCAATGAGATCCGTCCTACCCAGGTGGAGGTCTTTGAATGGCAGAGCAACTACTGTGAGGACAGCATGGGCTATATTGCGGAGCCCTATATGTTCTATCTGGAAAAGGGCACCAATACCATCAGCCTGGAGGCTGTGAATGAGCCCATGATTTTAAAGAGTGTGAATATCCTGCCGGTTACGGAGATGGATACCTATACAGAGTATAGAGCTAAGCAGACCGGAAGTCCTGCTTCCGGAGAGGGGCTTTCCTATATACAGGTGGTACAGGGTGAGGATTCCACTGTCCGTTCCGAATCCTCCTTATATGCAAAGTATGACAGATCCTCCCCTACCACTCAGCCCTATACGGTAATGCATACCGTACTGAACTATGTGGGCGGCGACGCCTGGAGAAGCTCCGGGCAGTGGATTCAGTGGGATATCGAAGTGCCCGAGGACGGCTACTACAATATTACGATCAAGGGACGGCAGAATTATTCCCGAGGCAGCGTATCCAGCCGAATCCTGTACATAGATGGGGAGATCCCCTTTGAGGAAGCCAAAAACATTTCTTTTGAATACAGCAATGACTGGGAATGCAAGACTCTCAGCGACGAGGAGGGCAATCCCTATGAGTTCTGGCTGACGGCCGGTACCCATACTCTGCGGCTGGAAGCCGCACTGGGAGAGATGGGGCCGATCATGGAGGAGCTGGAGGACAGTACTTTCCGGCTGAACCAGATCTACAGAACCATTCTGGTATATACCGGCGCAACTCCCGACCATTACCGGGACTATCATATTGACACCAACTATCCCGAGGTGATGGAGGCCATCGATCTGGAGCGCATGAGACTCTACAAGATCGTGGACGAGGTGGTGGCCTACAGCGGACAGAAAGCGGATAAGATTGCCACGGCGCAGACCATTGCGCAGCAGCTGGAACGTTTTATGGAAAAGCCCGGCAAGATTACGACAGAGTTTACTACCTTTAAGGACAATATCACTGCACTGGGTACTGCAATCCTGAATATGACCGAATCCAAGCTGGATATTGATTATATTGTCGTTTCCGGCACCCAGACGCAGCCCGAGAAAGATACCTCCAACTTCTTCAAGCAGGCGGCGCATGAGATCCGCTCGTTCATTGCCTCTTTCATTGTAGATTACGATGCGGTGGGCGATGTGTATGAAGAGGACGGCAGCGATGTGATCAAGGTATGGGTGCTGACCGGACGGGATCAGGGCACGATCCTGAAATCCATGGTGGACGATACGTTTACTCCCGAGACCGGCGTCAAGGTCAACGTGGAGATCGTTGCGGCGGATGCACTGCTGACAGCAGTGGTGGCAGGCCGGGGTCCGGATGTGGTGCTTTCCATCGGTGCAGACCAGCCGGTCAATTATGCACTGCGTAATGCGGTTGAGGATATCACCCAGTTTGCGGATTACGAGGAGGTGCTTGCCAATTACACCCCCAGCTCCTATGAGCAGTATTCCCTGGATGGACATATTTACGCCGTACCTGAGACCCAGACCTTTAATGTGCTGTTCTACCGTACGGATACTCTGGAGCAGCTGGAACTGGAGGTACCCAATACCTGGCAGGAACTGATTGAGATGCTGCCCACGATACAGGGCAATAACATGTCCATCGGTCTTCCCAGCGCAGGCGGCAGCAGCGGTTCTTCTTCGGCAACTACCCAGGTGGCTTCCACAGCCCCCGATCTGAGCATGTATTTCAGCCTGCTGTTCCAGTACGGCGGCGACCTGTACAATGAGGCGGGTACGAGAACCACGGTGGATGAAGAAGCGGGTGTAGAAGCTTTTGCAGATTATATTAAGTATTTTAACGATTACGGTATTCCTACCTGGTTTGATTTTGTCAGCCGGTTCCGTTCCGGCGAGATGCCCATCGGTGTGGCCAACTACGCTACCTATAATACCCTGATGGTATCCGCTCCCGAGATTCGGGGCCTGTGGGATTTCACACTGATCCCCGGTACCGAGAGAGTGGATGAAAACGGAGAGACTTACATAGATCGTTCGGATTTCATCACCGGCAGCGCCACCATGATGATTAAGCAGGAGGATGAAACGACCAAGCAAAATGCTTGGGAATTCATGAAGTGGTGGGCGGATACCGATACCCAGGTACGGTTCGGACGGGAGATCGAGGCACTGCTGGGATCCTCTGCAAGATATGTCACCGCCAATTATAACGCATTTTCACAGCTGGCCTGGAGCGTGGACGATATCGAAGTGCTGATGGCACAATGGCAGCAGACCGTAGGCATCCGGGAGGTGCCCGGCGGCTACTATACGGGACGGCATATCACCAATGCGATCCGTAAGGTAATCAATGACAAGGATGACCCGAGAGAGACGATTATTGATTATGCGATCACGATCAATGAGGAAATTATCAAGAAACGTAACGAGTTCGGACTGTCGACGGAATAGGGAGGTAAGGAATGAAAGAATATCTACAAAAATATGTCACGCTCCGAAAGCATAACTTCCGGGTGGCGGTAAAGAAAGCAAAGCGGTCGAAGATGTGTTATGCATTCCTGGCCCCATATGCGATCCTGTTTACCTTGTTCTACATATTGCCGGTGTGTACCTCCATATTTTTCAGCTTTACCTACTATAATATATTGGAGAGTCCCAGATTTATCGGCATACAGAACTATATCAGTCTGATCCTGCAGGATGATATTTTCCTGCAGGGTGTGAAAAATACCTTTATGATTGCCGTGATCACCGGGCCCCTGGGGTATATCCTGTCATTCCTCTTTGCCTGGCTGATCAATGAACTGCCCCGGTGGATCAGGGCAGTGGCGGTGGTGGTGTTCTACGCACCGTCCATTGCCGGTAATGTGTATGTGATCTTCTCAATCTTTTTCCGAGGCGACGCCTACGGATATGTCAACGCACTGCTGATCGATATGGGTCTGATCGATGCCCCGATCCTGTGGCTGACGAATCCGGACTATATGCTGCCGATCTGTATGATCGTTATCCTGTGGATGAGCTTAGGTATGGGCTTCCTGTCTTTCGTAGCAGGCTTGCAGGGTGTGGACCGCTCCCAGTATGAGGCGGGCTGTATTGACGGCGTGAAGAACCGCTGGCAGGAGCTGTGGTTCATTACCCTGCCGAATATGAAGCCCATGCTGATGTTCGGTGCGGTTATGGCGATCACCCAGGCCTTTGGCGTGTGTGATGTGACCATGGCCCTCTGCGGTTACCCCAGTACGGACTATGCGGCACGTACGGTGGTAACGCACCTGTTTGACTATGGTTTTTCCAGATTTGAGATGGGTTATGCATCAGCGATCGCAACCTTGCTGTTCCTGGTGATGATCTTATGTAACAAAGCAATTCAAAGTCTGTTGAGAAGAGTAGGAACCTGATATGAGCAAAACGATGATAGCAACGAAAGTAGAAAAGCAACCGAGACGCAAGTTAATAAAGAGGAGGCAGCCCAACCGGTCCAGAGTAGGAGATTTCTTTGTTTACCTGTTCCTGCTGCTTATGGCTCTGGCAATGGTATTCCCGCTGGTATATGCCATTGAGTCTGCCCTGAAACCGCTGGATGAGCTGTTCAAGTTCCCGCCCAGCGTGTTCGCACAGAACCCGACGCTGGATAACTTCTCAGACCTGTTTGTGACCATGGGTAAATCCTGGGTGACATTCTCCAGATACATATTTAATACGGTATTTATCACGGCAGTGGGTACCTTTGGACATCTGATCGTGGCCTCCATGGGCGCATTCGTGCTGGCAAAGTATGATTTCCCCGGAGGACAGGGCTTTTTCAAAATCGTTACCGTGGCCATGATGTTCAATGGTTATGTAACGATGATTCCCAACTATCTGATCATCAATGCCCTGGGATGGATCGATACCTACTGGGCTATCATTATTCCGGCTTTTGCGGAGCCTACCGGCCTGTTCCTGATGAAGCAGTTCATGGAGGGTCTGCCCACATCCCTGATCGAGGCGGCTAAGATCGACGGCGCCAACGAGTGGAGAGTGTTTACGAATATCGTAATGCCCAATGTAAAGCCCGCATGGCTGACCCTGATTATCTTCTCCGTACAGGGCCTGTGGAACAACAAGGCGGCAACCTTTATTTACTCCGAGGAGAAAAAGACGCTGGTATATGCACTGCAGCAGATCCAGAGCGGCGGTATTGCGAGAACCGGACAGTCTGCGGCGGTACAGGTTATCGTAATGGCAGTCCCGATCGTTATCTTTATTCTGTCTGAGAGCCAGATCCTGGAGACGATGGCAAGCTCCGGTCTGAAAGATTAGGCCGGTAAATCTCGGATATGCAGGGAATGTAAGATAGGAATGAGGTGGCGTATGAGAAAGATAATAAAAAGAGTCGGCGTTCTGCTGACAAGTGCCGTAATGCTGATCGGTTCATCCATGGCGGTGTGTGCCGCCGATGATGGCACATATACTTATAATTATGATTACTGGGAAGATGTACAGTATTCTCCGGATGCGTATACGGTATCCGGCGTGTATACCTCAGTGGATCTGGGGCTGGATAAGAATTTAAGCTCTCCCCAGGGAATGTTTGTCTATGACAATCTGGTCTATATCTGCGATACCGGCAACAACCGTATTGTGGTAGTGGAGCGGGTTGACGAAGAGGGGTTTGTGCTGAAACAGATCATCGAGGAGTTTAAGGGGGATGTGGAGATCAATACGTTCTCCGGTCCCACCGATATCGCCGTATCTGAGGAGGGGGAGCTGTTTATTGCCGATAAGGGAAACGGACGGATCCTGAAGCTGGATGCGGATCTGAACTACCTGATGCAGTTTGATAAGCCGGTGGATAATACGCTGGATCCCACGCTGACATTTTCGCCCAACAAGATCGTCATTGATACGGCGGGACGTGTGTACTGTATCGCAACCGGTATCAACAAGGGCTTGATCAAATATGAAAATGACGGTACCTTTTCCGGCTTCGTAGGCGCTACGCCGGTTACCTATGATTTCACGGATTATATCTGGAAGCGCTTGGCCACAGAGGAGCAGAGGGCGCAGCTGGAATCCTTTGTACCTACGGAGTATGACAACATCTATATGGATCATGAGGGATTTATCTATGCCTGTACCGGCAATGTGACCGAGGAGGATCTGGATTCCGGAGCGGCGGACGCTATCCGCAGGCTGAATCTGATGGGAAACGATATCCTGGTACGCAACGGTGAGGTGCCTGTATATGGCGACCTGTACTGGGGAGAGGGCGGCGGTTATGAGGGCCCCTCTCATATGTATGATATCACCGCATTTGAAAATGACGTCTATGTGGCTCTGGATAAAAACAGAGGCCGGCTGTTTGCCTATGACGATCAGGGCCGTTTGCTCTTTGCCTTTGGCGGCAACGGCAAAATGGACGGATATTTCCGCCAGCCGGTGGCTCTGGAGCATATGGGGCAGGATCTGCTGGTGCTGGACAGTCAGGATCGTGCGATCACCCTGTTTACCCCTACGGAGTTCGGCAGTCTGATCTATCAGGCCATAGACCAGTTCGATGCCGGTGAGTATACGGCGTCCGGCGAGACCTGGCAAAAGGTTATGGATATTAACGGTAACTATGATCTGGCTTATATCGGTATCGGACGGTCCCTGCTGCGGCAGGAGCGGTACCGTGAGGCGATGGATTACTTTGAACTGAAATATGATGACGATAACTATTCCAAGGCCTTTAAGCAATACCGCAAGGAGTGGGTAGAGGAGCATATTCTGATCATCTTCATCGTGGTATTTGCCATTCTGATCATCCCTCTGATCATAGGCAGGATCAAGAATATAAAGCACGAAATTGATATCGCTGATATCTTTAGAACGTAAGTAAACGGAGGCCGGTATGATAGCTTCATTAAAAAAGAAAGAAACCTATGTACATTATCTTGCAACCTTAAGGTTTGCCTTATACTGCATTACCCATCCCCTGGACGGGTTCTGGGATCTGACCCATGAAAAAAGAGGATCCATTGCGGCGGCGAATACCATATTGATACTGACCTTGCTGGCCAGGGTCATGAAGCTTCGCTATACCAGCTTCATTTTCATGACCGTTTACTGGGAGGGAATCAATATCTTTCTGTACCTGGCCAGCGTATTGTTCCCTCTGGCGCTGTGGGTAGTGGGCAACTGGGCGCTCACCACATTGTTTGACGGCAAGGGCAGGCTGGGGCAGGTGTATATGGCAACCTGCTATGCGCTGACACCCTATCCGCTGATGCAGTTCCCGCTGATGATCTTCAGCAATTTCGTGACGGTGGATGAGCGGCAGTTCTATACGGTGCTCAGCGGCATATCCCTGGTGTGGGCCGGACTGCTGATTCTGGCGGCCATGATGCAGATCCATGAATATTCACTGGGTAAGAACGTCCTGTTTACCATTGCATCCCTGTTCGCCATGCTGGTAATGGTATTTATCCTGCTGCTGTTTTTCAGTATGATTACACAGGGAATCTCATATTTTATCTCTTTGGGCAGAGAGATTCTGTTCCGACTATGATGGAAGCGAAGAGCAGGTATGCCGCCGAGGCGGTAAAAGAGGATGGATGCCTACTGCGGTGGGCGGATGGGAGTAACTAACCATGTATAGAGACAAAGAGGCAAGAAAAGCAGAATTGAAGAGGGCGCTGAAACAGAAGCTGAAAAGCCTGATCGGGCCGGGCATAATTGCATTGATCATTCTGGCAGGCGTATTGATCATATTGAATTACCGGGAAGAAGAGGAAGAGGCAGAGATCATTCGGATCAACGGCTGGGAAGGCGAGGATACGGAGATCGTGCTGGAGAATGACGCACTGAAGTTTGTGATGGATCCTACGACGACCCAGTTTACCATTGAGGTAAAGTCCAGCGGCAAGGTATGGTCCTCCAATCCCGAAGGTGCTTCTGCGGATACGGTGGCGCAGACCAGTGAGAAAGGAAAGCTGCAGTCCACCCTGGCGCTGACCTGGAGTACCCAGGCCGGTGTGGATGCTCAGTATAACAATTACGACTACAGTATTGAAAAGGGCGTTTACGACATCGAGCTGGGCGGGGATTACGTGAAAGTGTACTACTCTGTCGGCGATACCGAGAAGGAATATGTGATCCCCCCGGTAATTACCGACGAGAACTTCAATAAATGGCTGGGGCAGATGGGACAGCAGGACGCCAATCTGGTCAAGGAATATTATAAGAAATACGATATCAATAATCTGGGTAAAAATGATGACGAGGAGCAGCTGCTGGCCAATTATCCGATTCTGGCCGAGGAGGTCATCTGGGTACTGCGGGATACCACAAGGGATAACCTGAAGAGCAAATTTGAGGGATTCTTTGAAGCCGCAGGCTATACCTATGAGGATTATGAGGCGGATAAGGAACTGAATCTGGCGGAAAGCACCTTTGATAAACCGATTTTCAATGTCAATGTGATATACCGGCTGGACGGCGATGATCTGCTGGTGGAGGTTCCGCTGCAGGAAATCGAATACCGTTCCGACTACCCGATCTCCAACCTGACCATATTGCCCTATTTCGGCGCCGGCGGGACGGAGGACGAGGGCTTTGTGCTGGTGCCGGAGGGCGGCGGCGCACTGATTAAGTTTAATAACGGCAAGACGGCACAGAACAATTATTATGCCAATATGTATGGCTGGGACATGGCAATAGACCGTGCGGCGGTGGTACATAATACCCGGGCTTACTTCAATGTATACGGTATCAGCGAGGGCGAGGATTCCTTTATCTGTATTCTGGAGGACGGAGCCTCCTATGCATCTATTTATGCGGATATTGCCGGTAAGCTGAACAGCTACAATTATGTCAATGCCGTATACAGCATTGCCCTGCGTGAGAAATATGATGTGGGCGAGATCGCCAATAGCAGTATCTATGTGTATATCCCGGAGCTGCCGGAGGGAAGCCTGGTACAGCGTTACAGCTTCGTAGACAGCGGCAGCTACAACGATATGGCTAAGGATTATCAGGCCTATCTGCTGGATAAATATGAGGGCTATATGACGGAGAATGAGGATGAGGAAGCGCCTGTGGCAGTGGAGATCGTAGGCGCCGTGGATAAGGTAAAGCAGATTATGGGCGTACCGGTATCCAGACCCTTAAAGCTGACCACCTTTGACGAGGCAGCCGATATCATCACGGAGCTGAAGAACGACGGATTGAACAACATGGTGGTAAAGCTCAGCGGATGGGCCAACGGCGGTATTAACCAGAAGATTCTGAACCGCATTAAGCCGGTATCCGACTTAGGCAGCAAGAAGGATCTGCAGAACATGATCAATACCGCAAAGGAGCTTGGCGTTGACGTCTATCTGGACGGCGTAACCCAGTATGCTTATGACAGCGGCATTCTGAACGGCTTCCTGGTATTTACCGATGCGGCACGTTTTATCAGTAAGGAAAAGGCGGAGCTGTATGAGTACAGTAATATCACTTACGCCAAGCGGGACTCGGAGGATACCTATTATCTGCTGCATCCGGACCTGGCCCAGGAGATGACGGAGAATCTGGCCGCTTACGCTGAAAAATACGGCGCAGGCATCTCTTTCCGGGAGACGGGTATGGATCTGTCGGCGGACTATTATCTCAAGGATATGCGGAGCCGGGAGGAAGTACTGAATCAGCAGTCGGAGGAATTTAAGAAGCTGTCAGATGCCGGTCAGAAGATCATGATTAATATGGGAAATGATTATGCGGCTCTCTACAGCGATATGATCACCAATATGGAGCTGCAGGGCAGTGAATATACCATCATTGACACCTATGTACCTTTTTATCAGATGGCGCTGCATGGCTATGTGAACTATACCGGCGAGGCGCTGAACCTGGCCGGGGAGACAGAGGATGAGCTGCTGCGCAGCGCAGAATACGGCGCAGGCCTGTCCTTTAACCTGATGAATGAGACCGCATTTATTCTTCAGAAGACCCTTTATACAGAATACTTCGGTTCTGATTATGCCGCATGGCATGACAGACTGGTGGAAATTTATACCAGATACAATACGGAACTGGGGCACACCTTTAATCAGAAAATGACAGGACATGAGCAGATCACCGCTGATTTATCCTGCACCATTTATGAGGATGGCACCAGGGTATATGTCAACTATGGATACCTGGATCTGACAGCGGAGGACGGTACGGTGATTCCTGCCAGAGACTATAAGGTGGTCCGGTAAGCAATGAGCAAGAATGTATATATAGAAAGGGTTGTAAGAGATGAAGAAACAGAAGAATAAATTAGCGGGTCTTCAGAAACGCAAGGCAATAGCAGGCTATATCTTCATAGCGCCTTTCATCATCGGATTCCTGGTATTCATGGTAAAGCCTTTCTTCCAGTCGCTGTATATGAGCTTCTGCAACGTGGAGATAGGAGCCGGTACCTTTAATCCGGTATGGGCGGGTCTTGAAAATTATAAACGTGCCTTTACAATCGACCCGGAGTTTACCAGACTGCTGGTGGAGGAAATTTCCCGGATGGTTGTGGATTCCCTGGCCATCATGGTATTCAGCTTCTTTGTGGCGCTGATCCTGAACCAGAAGTTTAAGGGAAGAGCGTTTGTAAGAGCCATATTTTTCCTGCCGGTTATCCTCTCCTCCGGTGTTATACTGGGATTGGAGACGGATAACTCCCTGATGGCGCAGCTGCAGGTGGCGATTGAAGAAAGTACCGGCGGTGTCAGCATTACGGCGGCGGTGGAGGATATCCTGCGGACTGCCGGTGTGGGTGTCAGAGCCTTTGAGACCGTGTTTGAGATCATTGATAATATCTATGATATTGCGATCTCTTCGGGTATTCAGATCATTATTTTCCTGTCAGGCCTGCAGACGATTTCAGCCAGCATGTACGAGGCGGCGGATATCGAGGGCTGTACCAAGTGGGAGAGCCTGTGGAAGATTACTTTCCCGATGATCAGCTCCATGTTCCTGGTCAACTGGATCTATACGGTAATTGACTTCTGTATGAGGTCCGATAATGAGGTCATTGATAAGATCACCACGGTCATGACGGAACAGATCAACTACGGTTTCGCATCGGCCATGACCTGGGTCTACTTTGTAATTGTGATTGTCTTTGTAGGGATCAGTTCCCTGATTATCTCGAAGGGGGTTTACTATTATGACTAAGGCATTGGCGAAACAGAAAAGAAAAAATAGTGACTTCTGGGAGAGAAACAGGAAATCAGAGGGCTATCTGCTGAAAAAGACCATTATGAATTTTCTGGTTAAGGTGTGCCGTTTTATCCTGCTGTTCGGTGTGTGCTTTATGATCCTGCAGCCGATCTTTAACAAAATATCGGTCAGCTTCATGGAGGAGCAGGATCTGTATAACCCCATGGTAATCGCCATACCGGAGCATTTTACCACAGAAAATTATCAGCTGGCGGCGCAGCTGATGAATTACAGCGAGAGTATTGTCAATTCCCTGGTGATTTCCCTGACCATTGCCATCCTGCAGATTACGGTCTGCACCCTGGTGGGCTATGGATTTGCCAGATTTGAGTTCCCTTTGAAGAAGTTCTGGTTTGCCTGCGTGATCATGGTTGTGCTGATCCCGCCCCAGACCATATCCACTTCCCTGCATCTGCACTTCCGGTTCTTTGATATCCTGGGGATCTTTAAGGCAGTGACGGGCAGCACCATCAATCTGCGGGGTTCGGTATTGCCTTACTATCTGATGAGCGCAGGCTGTATGGGACTGAAAAACGGATTGTATATCTACATGATCCGGCAGTTCTTCCGTAATATTCCCAAGGAACTGGAGGAAGCTGCCTATGTGGACGGCTGCGGTACGCTGAAAACTTTCCTGCGGATCATGCTGCCGGATGCAAAGCCCATCCTGACCTCCTGTTTCCTGTTTGCTTTCGTATGGCAGTGGACGGATGGTTTCTATTCCAAGCTGTTCCTGGGCAATATCAGTCTGGTGAGCACGTCGCTTTCCCGAATTGCAGACAGTCTGGCTTCGTATCTGCAGAGATTGGTGGGCACCACGGTGACGCCCACTGTGGGCCGGGTAAACTGTATTGTTTCCACAGGTACCCTGATGATCGTGGTACCGGTGCTGATCCTCTATCTGTTTGCACAGAAAGGCTTTGTAGAGAGTCTGAGCAGCTCCGGCATCAAGATGTAAGTAATTGTAATGACCTGTAGTTATAGCTACCCGGGCCCCGGTACCATCCCGGAAAAGAATTTATGGTATCGGGCTTGCCAACGGGTTCTATATAGATTAAAGGAGGATATGAAAATGAAAAGTAAAATGGCGAAGAAAGTAATTGCAGCATCTCTGGCTACAGTTATGACTGTTAGCCTTGCAGCCTGCGGAGATGAGTCTGCTCCCGCAGGCAATGAAGCTTCTGACTCCAGCGCAGTTGAGTCTTCTGCTGAGGAATCCAGCGCAGCAGAGTCCTCTGTGGAAGAGGTTGCATCATCTGAGGAAGAAGTAAGCCCCTATACAGTTCTGACCGATGAGAACGGCAATGTATATGATCTGGGCGGCATGGAGATTATCATGCGTGACTGGTGGTCCGGTGATCCCGCTGAACCCACCAACGATTATGAGGAAGCTCGTGATGCATACCGTGAGTGGTGTCAGGAGACCTATAATTTCACCTTTAAGCAGCAGGCTATTTCTGACTGGGGCAGCGCTCCGTCCGATTTTGTAGATTATGCAACAGCCGGCGGTGAGGAGAACTACATCTTTATCCTGCGTGAGGACGCTGCTACTACCGCTGCTATGAACAATGGTCTGATGTATGATCTGGCAACTCTGGACTGCCTGGATTTCTCCGAGGCAAAGTGGAGTGCAGGCGTACATAAGCTGATGAGCAAGGGTGATTCCATCTATTGTATGTATGGTGAGACCACCGAGCCTCGTACCGGTATCTATTTCAATAAGAGACTGCTGGAGGAAGCAGGCATCGATCCCAATCTGCCTTATGATCTGCAGGAATCCGGAGAGTGGACCTGGGATGCCTTTACCGATCTGTGCGCACAGGTACAGAGAGATGTGGATAACGACGGCGTGATCGATATTGCGGCTCTGACCCAGAACGATGCAGAGTTCATCAATTATGCTGTATATTCTAATAACGGCGACTATGTGGGTATGGAAGACGGCAAGTATGTATATAAGCTGGAATCCGATGAGACCCTGGAAGCTCTGAACTGGGCATGGGATACGCTGAATCAGTATAAGCTGGTTTACCCCGAAGGCGCTGAGTGGGATTACTACAAGCAGGCTTGGATCAACGGCGAGGCGGTATTCTGTACTGAGGGTGCATACTGTGCAGGACCTTCTGCTCAGTGGGCTACCATGGAAGATGAGTACGGTTTCGTATGCTTCCCGATGGGACCTCAGGCTTCCGATTACACCAATGTTTACAGCAATAACCCTGTTGCTATTCCTGCCTGCTACGATGCAGACAAGGCATGGAAGCTGGCATTTGCTTACAATCTGTGGACCGATCCCGTTCCCGGATATGAAGATTACGAGCCTTGGAGATCCAACTACTATAAGAACTTCCCTGATACCGAAGCGGTTGATTATACCATTGCCCGTATGATGACCAATGGCCGTGTAACCTATCATGGACTGATTCCTAACCTGGATCTGGGCAATGATCTGGTTTACTCTCTGTTATCTTCTACCGTATCTGAAAAGGTGGAATCCATCAGAGATACCTGGCAGGCATATATTGCAGAGGCCAATCAGTAAGCTATTATCTGAGTTATCGATAACTTATATCAGGCATTAATGCAGAAAGTGGGTGGTGTTTTCCGGGCACCGCCCCTTTTTTCAAATAGATACAGATAAAGAGGAGACTTTATGGAGATGACACAGTATGCGAAAAATCCGATTATGCCGGGCTTCTACCCGGATCCCTCCGTCTGTGCAGTGGGGGAAGACTTTTATCTGGTGAATTCCACCTTTGCTTATTTTCCCGGTTTGCCGGTGCTGCACAGCAGGGACCTGGTGCATTGGGAGCAGATCGGCAATGTGATGGAGCGGGCATCCCAGCTGCCCCTGGCCCATGCGGGGCATTCCCAGGGCCTGTTTGCGCCCACGATCCGTTACCATCAGGGAACCTTTTATGTAATCTGCACCAATGTGTCCTACGGCGGCAATTTCGTGGTTACGGCCGAGAGCCCCGAGGGGCCCTGGTCGGAGCCCCACTATCTGGAGGGGGCGGGGGGCATAGACCCCAGCCTGTTCTTTGATACGGACGGAAAGTGCTATTATATCGGCACCCATCCGAATCCCGAGGGCTGCCGTTATGACGGGGACTGGTATATCTGGATCCAGGAGCTGGATCTGCAGACCTGGAAGCTGACGGGGGAGCACAGAGATGTGTGGAACGGCGCTCTGAAAGGGGTGCATTGGCCCGAGGGTCCTCATCTGTATAAACGGGGGGATTACTATTATCTCATGCATGCGGAGGGCGGTACCGGGCCGGAGCACGCCGTGACGATCTGCCGCAGCTGGAGCGTCTGGGGCCCCTATGAGAACTGTTTCTGCAATCCCATCCTGACTCACAGGCACTTAGGACAGGCATATCCCATCAAATATGTGGGACATGCGGATCTGATCGAGACTCCGGCGGGAGAGTGGTATATGACCATGCTGGCGGTGCGGCCTACGGAGGGCTATACCACCCTGGGCCGGGAGACCTTTCTGGCCAGAGTCACCTGGGAGAATGGCTGGCCCGTGGTCAATGCGGGCGTGGGAAAGCTGACGGAGATGGTGGAGATCCATCTGCCGAAGTGGCTGCCGGAGCAGGATCCGGACAGCTTTACCAGCCGCAGCAGAGGGAAGAACGCCGTGCCCGGAAGCAGCAGAGTGTATGATTTTACCCGGATAGAAGCTCTGGGAGATGAATTCCTGTATCTGCGCAATCCGGAACCGTCCCATTATATCTGGGAAGCCGGGAAAGGCTTGTATCTTGTGCCCACTTCTGTTACACTGAAAGAGCAGGACAGTCCCAGCTATGTGGGGATACGCCAGCAGCATCACCGGTTTCGCATGGAGGCAACACTGGAGCTGCCGGAATCTGCGGAGGGCTGCCGGGCGGGACTGGCTCTGATCCAGAGCAACGAATATCATCTGCGGCTGGAGGCATCCGGCCATAAGCTTCAGGCGATCCTCTGTGAGAAAGGGCAGGACAGCTTGGCAGGGGAACTGCCGCTGCCGGAGGGGGAAAATCATCTGCAGCTGTATCTGCAGGTGAACGGTCTGAAAGCTTCGGTGGGATATCTGGCTGCCGGGCGGGAGGTTCCTGCGGCGGAAGCGCTGGATATCCGCAGCCTGTCCACGGAGGTGGCAGGGGGATTTGTAGGCTGCTGCGCCGGAATCTATGCGGTGACAGAACAGGAAAGTGCCGGGCAGAGGGTACTCTTTTCCCGATTGTCCTACACTGCGCAGTAACAAAATGCACATTGATGCAGTATCGCCGGTAAAAGCTGCGGGCCTGCATGGAGAGGAAAGGATTTATTATGGAAGTAAAATTCCATTTGCCTGGCCTGCGCCAGAATTATCCGTTAAATATGCTGGTACTCAGCATGCTGAAGCAGAAGCCGGACTGGTTCCGGGAGGGAGTGCAGATCGCTTCCTTTTTCGGTGAATTTCCCACATCTCTGTGGAACGGAGGCAGACCCTCCAATTATGACCAGTGCGATTCGGCCTATATTATCAATGTGATTAAGAACATCAACGCCCAGGGGGTGCCGGTGCGTTATACCTACACCAATATGCTGATCACCGAGGAGGATCTGAAAGATCCCTACTGCAATTTCTGTATGCAGGCCGGGGATAACGGCATGAATGAGGTGATGATCTTTTCTCCGATCCTGGAGCAGTATATCCGGGAGAAGTACCCCAGCTATAAGCTGAACAGCTCCACCTGCAAGGAGATCCGGGATATAGATCAGGTCAACGAGGAACTGAAAAAGGACTACTATCTGGTGGTGCTGGACTATAATTTCAATAATAAATTTGAGGAGCTGGCCCGCATTGAGGATAAGGCCAGATGCGAGATCCTGGTGAATACCCTGTGTATTCCGAACTGTCCCAGGAGGGGCGCTCATTATCAGAACATTGCGAAGAACCAGCGGATTCTGCTGGAGAACCGTAAGCTCCCCAAGGAGCTGCAGCGGCCTCTGGAGCACTGGTACTGCGAGTATGGCGAATACAACTGCGTTCACACGATTCAGGGCTACAGCACCTATATATCCCCGGAGGATATCTGGGAAAAATATGTGCCCATGGGCTTTAACCAGTTCAAGATTGAGGGCCGGACGGCCAATCTCTTTTCTCTGGTGGAGACCTATACCCACTATCTGATCCGGCCGGAGAAGCAGGGGGAGGCCAGGATTCTGCTGCTGAACAATCTGGTCAGCAGCAAGGTTATTACCGTGAACCATCCCAGACCGGCACGCTGGCCGTAGGATACGGGGTACGCAGGATGGGCATTGGCTGGGAATGCGTCAATGCATTGGATTTGTCAGAGACGGAGGTATAGGTTATGGCAGCAAAGGAAGTGTACTGGCATTTGCCGGGGTTTTGCTATTTCAGACTGCTGAATCAGGTCATTATAAATATGATGAAAGATTATCCCGATAAGTTCCGGGAGGGCTACCGGATCGGTTCCGTGTACGGTACCTTTCCGGGAGCGATCTGGAACGGGGGCAGGACGGCCTTTGGTCTGACCTGCAAGCGGGATATGGAAAACATCCTGAACATCTATAACAGCAGGGGAATTCCGGTGCGTTTTACCTGGACCAATTCCCTACTGGAGGAAAAGCATCTCTATGACACCTACTGCAACCTGATTATGCGGCTGGCGGACAATGGGCTGAATCAGGTGCTGGTCAATACCCGGGTGCTGGAGGACTATATCCGCAGGGAGTATCCCCGGTATCCGCTGACTTCCTCCACCACCAAGCGGATCACGGACCTGGAGAGCCTGCAGGCGGAATTGGACAGGGAGTATGCCCTGGTGGTATTGGACTATGATCTGAACCATGATGAGCAGGTGCTGGAGGCCATCAGCCCCCGGGCGGAGAGGGTGGAGCTTCTGGTCAATGAGGTCTGCTATCCGGGCTGTCCCAGGCGGGCGGAGCATTATGAGCAGCAATCCCGGCTGCAGCTGGAGTTCGATATTCACACCGGCTTTCCCTGTCCCAACCAGACCCAGAAGAGAACCTTTCAGGAGTGCATGCAGCGGCCTGCGTTCATCACCAATGAGCAGATTGGCAGCTATATCGAGAGAGGCTTCTGCAATTTCAAAATTGCCGGCCGGGGGATGCCCCAGGATTATGTGAAAGAGTCCTATCTGTACTTCCTGGTCAAAGAGGAGCACAGGGATTTCGTCCGGAGCAGGATCGACGGCCTGCTTGCACAGTTTAAAGCGGCGCAGCAGAGAAACAGATAAAAAAACTCTTGTCAAACTGTATGGTTTATCGTATAGTAGGTAATATACAGGTCGCTAATAAACTATACTCGGGAGGAAAGACAATGACTAAAGCGGAGATTTTGAAAAAAGAAATTTTAAGACAGTATCGCAGCGTGCGTCAGTTTGCGTTGGAGATGAATATTCCATATAGTACCCTGGTAACGGCGCTGGAAAGAGGCATTGAGGGAATGGCTTACGGTACCGTGATTAAGATGTGTGATAAGCTGAGCCTGAATCCGGTGGACTTCTCTTCCCTGGAGAGGGATGCTTCCCTGGGTGCGCAGCTTCTGGAGAACCGGGTGATGCAGAACTATGTGAAGCTGAATCAGGCCGGACGGGATAAGGTGCTGGATCTGATGGAGGATTTCGCACAGATCGACAAGTACAAGCAGAAGGGTAAGAAAAAGGCATAAGGCCGGAGCGCAGAAGAAAGGCAAGAGGCTTACGAATTCTTCGTAAATCTCTTGCCTTTAACAATAGCCGCTGAACATCATGCCGCTGTAAGCGCTGGTCATATAGGGATTCGCATAGGTGTGGCCGGGGTTTTTGTAGGCCACAATCTTTTTCTCCACATAATTCATGGGATTGATCGTGATCTGATTGCTCTTGCGCAGCAGCATATTGGAAAAATCCTTTAAGGTATGGAACGTATCGCTCACAGTCTGGGAGCTGACAAGGCTGCTGCCCAGCTTTTCCCGATCCACTGCCAGCGTTCCGTCCTCCTGCCTGGTGATGCCCATGGCATTTAAGGGTTCCTGATACAGGACGGCGATCTGATCCAGCTCCCGGATGGCATGCCTGCTGCGGGGCTGGGTATCCAGGTAGGCGGAAGTCTCCCGGAG
>JAGANP010000414.1 GCA_017624175.1 Lachnospiraceae bacterium
AAAGAGAAGCCCCAATAATTACTCCGGCTATGAGGAGACGGTAAATGAGATTCTGGCCCAGGTGAAGGCAGAGGGCGATAAGGCCCTGTTTGCATACACCCTGAAATTCGATAAATTCCAGCTGACGCCGGAAAATATCCGGGTGACCCGGGAGGAGATCGACGAGGCTTATGCCCAGATGGATCCCCAGCTGGTGGAGGTCATCAGGAAGTCCGCTGCCAATATCCGGGCTTTTCACGAGAAGCAGCTGCGCAACAGCTGGTTTGATGCCAAGGAGGACGGCACCATACTGGGTATGAAGATCACCCCCATCGGCCGGGTAGGCGTCTATGTGCCCGGGGGCAAAGCCGCTTATCCCTCCAGCGTGATGATGAATGTGGTGCCTGCGAAAGTGGCCGGTGTGACGGATATCATTATGACCACCCCGCCCGGTGCGGACGGAAAGGTAAATCCCGGCACTCTGGTGGCTGCGGATATTGCAGGTGTAAGTACTATCTATAAGGCCGGCGGTGCCCAGGCCATTGCAGCCATGGCCTACGGCACAGAGTCCATTCCCAAGGTGGATAAGATCACCGGCCCCGGCAACATCTTTGTGGCGCTGGCGAAAAAAGCCGTATACGGCTATGTGAGCATTGATTCCATTGCCGGTCCCAGCGAGATTCTGGTGCTGGCGGATGAGACGGCCAATCCCCGCTATGTGGCAGCGGACCTGCTCAGTCAGGCGGAGCATGACGAGCTGGCCAGCGCCATCCTGATTACCACTTCCAGGGAACTGGCAGAGAAAGTGTCTGCTGAGGTGGATGATTTTACGGCACAGCTTTCCCGCAGGGAGATTATCAACAAGTCTCTGGAGAACTACGGTTACATTCTGCTGGCAGAGGATATGGAGACCGCCATTGAAGCCGCCAATGAGATTGCATCGGAGCACCTGGAGATCCTGACCAGGAATCCCTTTGATACCATGACCCGGATCAGAAATGCGGGAGCGATCTTCCTGGGAGAGTACAGTTCCGAGCCTCTGGGGGACTATTTTGCAGGACCCAACCATATTCTGCCCACCAACGGCACGGCAAAATTCTTCTCCCCGGTAAATGTGGATGATTTCCTGAAAAAGACCAGCATCATTTCCTATTCCCGGGAGGCACTGCAGGCTGTACATAGGGATATTGAGCGGTTTGCGGAGAGTGAGGGGCTGACCGCTCACGCCAACAGCATCAGGGCTCGTTTTGAAAAGGAAGAGTGAGGAGGAGAGTATGGCACGCATCAGCACAGTGAATCGTAAGACCAAGGAAACAGAGATTACCATTACGTTCAATCTGGACGGCAGCGGCAAGGCGCAGGTGGATACCGGCATCGGCTTTCTGGATCATATGCTGGAGGGCTTCGCCAGACACGGGTTTTTTGACCTGGAATGCCGTGTGAAGGGCGATCTGCAGGTGGACGGACATCATACCGTAGAGGACACCGGCATTGTGCTGGGGCAGGCCATCAGAGAGGCGGCGGGGGATAAAAAGGGCATCCGCCGGTACGGCTACTTTATTCTGCCCATGGACGAATCCCTGGCTCTGTGTGCCGTGGACCTGTGCGGCCGACCTTATCTGCAGTTCGACTGTGATTTTACAGCGGAGCGGGTGGGAGAGCTGGATACGGAGCTGGTAAAGGAATTCTTTTATGCGATATCCTACAGTGCAGGGATGAATCT
The DNA here is from genome assembly GCA_017624175.1 of Lachnospiraceae bacterium. Lineage (GTDB taxonomy): Bacteria > Bacillota > Clostridia > Lachnospirales > Lachnospiraceae > Acetatifactor. The sequence continues at coordinate 1,703 of JAGANP010000414.1, forward strand.
GCATCTGCGGATGCTGCAGCCCGGCAACAACCATCATATGATTGAGGCCATGTTCAAGGCCTTTGCCAAGGCGCTGGACCAGGCCACCGGTCTGGACCCCCGGAGCACGGATGTACTGAGCACCAAGGGAAGCCTGTAGACGCTGGTGTAACAGCAGGAGAAAATTGAGAAAGGGAATATTGCAAACATAATGCAAAGGAACAAGTACCCTCTGTTTGCAGTAGCCATGGGCAAAAGGTATGAATATGAAATATGAGAATGCAAAGAGACTGCCCACCCAGGCAGCGGCTCTTACCTGGGAGGAGCTGAAAAAGGATTCCCAGGGACTGGTACCGGTGATTATCCAGGATGCGGAAAACGGTGAAGTGCTGATGATGGCCTATATGAATGAGCAGGCTTATAAGGATACCCTGCAGACCGGCCTGATGCATTATTACAGCCGCAGCCGCCGGGAGCAGTGGTTAAAGGGAGAGACCAGCGGTCATTATCAGTATGTAAAGTCTCTGACGGCGGACTGCGACAGGGATACCCTGCTGGCAAAGATCGACCAGGTAGGGGCAGCCTGTCATACCGGTTCCCGCAGCTGCTTTTTCCAGAAGATTGTGGAGCAGTAAACGGTATAGCACTGTCATCGAGACTCGTGATGGCCTTGCGGGAGGTAAGTTCTAGTCGTATCAGGGGCTTCATACAATAGAATAACAGATTGGACTGGATCCGGGTGTCTGTGTGATACCCGGATTTTTTCAGAATTATTATCCCAGAATAATGGTCGCAGCCAGGGGAGGATTGAGAAGCTATGAGTGATATTTCCACAGAGCAGAAACTGCAATTAACCAGACAGGTCAGGGAGCGTTACCGGCAGGACCGGCAGGATCTGGGCCAGCGGGAGCAGGTACTCTATGGCAGACCGCTCAGCTAT
>JAGANP010000415.1 GCA_017624175.1 Lachnospiraceae bacterium
AAAGCCTGCAATATTAGCGCCTGCTACATAGTCGCCCTCTACACCGTAGCGCTTTGCAGCGTCGTCGATGTTGTGGTAGATGGTGATCATGATGTTCTGCAGCTTGGAATCCACTTCCTCGAAAGACCAGGACAGTCTCTCGCTGTTCTGGCTCATCTCCAGTGCGGAGGTAGCCACGCCGCCTGCATTGGCAGCCTTGCCGCCTACAAACAGCACCTTGTTCTCCTGCAGATACTTGGTAGCATCCAGAGTGGTGGGCATGTTAGCGCCCTCGCAGACTGCCATTACGCCGTTGGCAACCAGCATCTTTGCATCCTCCAGATCCAGCTCATTCTGGGTTGCGCAGGGCAGAGCGATATCACACTTGATGCTCCATACGCCATGCTCGCCGTTCTTCTTTTCATGGTACTCAGCGCTCTTTCTTGCTGCTGCATACTCGGTCAGACGTGCTCTCTTGACTTCCTTGACCTCCTTCAGCAGTGCCACATCAATACCCTCGGGATCATAGATCCAACCGGTGGAATCAGAGCAGGTCACTACCTTTGCACCCATCTGATGCGCCTTCTGGATCGCATAGATGGCCACATTACCGGCGCCGGATACACAGATGGTCTTGCCCTCCATGGACTGGCCATGGCACTTCAGCATCTCCTGGGTTAAGTATAACAGACCATAGCCGGTAGCCTCGGTACGAGCCAGGGAACCGCCGTAGGTCAGACCCTTACCGGTCAGCACGCCCTCAAAGGAGCCGCGGATTCTCTTATACTGGCCGAACATGAAGCCGATCTCTCTTGCACCGGTTCCGATATCACCGGCGGGAACATCCACATCTGCACCGATATACTTGCTCAGCTCCGTCATAAAGCTCTGGCAGAATGCCATAATCTCTCTGTCGGATTTTCCCTTGGGATCAAAGTCGGAACCGCCCTTACCGCCGCCGATGGGAAGCGTGGTCAGGGAGTTTTTGAAGATCTGCTCAAAGCCCAGGAACTTGATAATACCCAGATTTACGGAAGGATGAAGTCTTAAACCTCCCTTGTAGGGTCCAATCGCATTATTGAACTGTACCCGGAAGCCTCTGTTTACCTGTACCTGTCCCTTGTCATCCACCCAGGGAACACGGAACATGATCTGACGGTCAGGCTCGGTAATTCTCTCCAGAATCGCATTCTTTCTGTAAAGCTCCTCGTTAGCGTCAATTACGGGTCTTAAAGAATCCAGGACCTCTGTAACTGCCTGCAGGAACTCCGGCTGGTCAGCGTTTTTCTTCTGTACTACTTCTAGTACCTCATCAACATATGACATTATCTATGTCCTCCTTTAATGTATTTACCCACGCTTTATTATAGTACGACTTTTCCAATCAGGCAACATACTTTATCACGCTAAATTTGAGAAGTTTTTTTGACTTTTTTATACATTTTGCACAAGGAATTATACATGTATACAATAATTTCTACAAAGAAATACTTACAGATATTGGGTCAGCCGCTCCACATTTTTTTCTTCAAATGCAATCAGCTGCCGGGCCAGAGTGGTGGGCTTCTCCCCCACATCCGTGTTGCGGTTCAGGGTCCGCTTCATATCCAGGATTCCCTGATTGCTGCCCCTGATCAGCAGCTCCGCCATATGGCTGGTACTGGTATTCAGCAGCGTATTGTAATGAATGGAGCCTGCCAGCAGCAGATTCTCCACATGATTTTCCCGATGGGGCTCCGCTTTGGCCTGCAGCAGCTGCTCCATGGCCTGATTATGAAGCTCCGAGTATTTCAGAGACTGTCTGGACATCTGCCTGGCCAGTTCCTCATCGTAAATCTTATCGTTCATGATATCCAGAGCCCGCATGGCTTTCTCGGTGTTTTTCTGAATTTCCCTGTAAATGGCAACTTCCTGTGATCGCATAGGCGCTTTCCTCCGCATTTTCTGTATCCTGTCATAGTTACGAGCAGACCCATTTATACCTGCATGAAAATGCAAACATCGCAATATAAACGGTAACGTTCTGCATCTGAAAAAAGGATGCTGTCCTGAGACAACATCCTTTTCTATCCTAGTATACAGCATAACCCAAAATCTATTCCCGTTTTTGCACCCTTACTGCACATATTCTTCTTTCACATAACCGATCTGTCCATTGTAGCTGATCTTGCACCAGCCGTCCGCTCTCTCCAGCAGATCCACGGTATCTCCGCCGGTCAGTACACCAAGCTTGGAAGCCTCCTGGCTGGGTGCCAGACGCACATTGATATTGGTGGTGGCTGTGACCTGGCCGATAATCTGGCTGGCGTCCGCTGCCTCCGCCACGCTTAAAAATTCCGACTTGATATAGCCGTCCTTGCCTTCAAAAACAATATGGGTCCAGCCGTTTAGCTGCTGCTCCACGATCTGCACCTCCGTGCCGCCGGATACCTTGCCGATTTTCTCCGCCTGTTCGCTGTCGGAAGCCCGGACATTTACCGTGGTAGTAGCGGTTCCCGATGTGGGCTGGGGCACCTCCGCCTCCTGAGCCTGCTCTTCCCCATTGCTCTCCTCAGACTCCTGCTGGCTTTCCTGGGCCTCCTCTTCCTCACTCTGCTGAGCGGCCAGGATCTCGCCGGTGGTCTTCTTCACATCCGCCACCAACTCCTGCACATAGTAAAACAGATCTGCATTTTCCAGATAGATCTCACTGCATTCCACATTGGTATTGTTATTCAGCTCCACCACATCATCCTGGAGGTTCACTTCCCGGATATAGTCCAGCTCTTCCTCAGACACCACCTCATCCGTATTCAGATACAGGCTGCCGTCCTCTGCGGTACAGACATAAAAGGTCTTCATACCGGGGACAATCTGATCTTCAAACCCTACCAGCGTCATATGATGATACACATATGCCAGATAGGAATTCTCCTTGGGACCGGGTTTGGTATAAATCTCAATCAGCGGATAGCTGTCCACATATTTTGCCATCTCCGAAATGCGGATTGCCTCCGTATCCGTCAAATAACTGCTGATACTTCTGATCGTCTCCACATCGCCGGTGGCATAGGCATTAAAATAAGTGGCAATCAGCGTATACAGCTCCCCTTCCGTATTTCTCTCCAGAGGCGTCTCCTGGGACACCTCCTCTGTGGACTCTTCCTGGGAATCCTCAACGGAAATGCTCTCCAGCGAAGCCAGCGGCTCCTCCAGTTCATCCGCATTTCCTGCCTGCAGGGCCAGGGTAACCGTAACCGCCACCGCCACAATGATAATGATGGGAAATGCGATTTTGCTGTTTTTCACCGCAAAATCCCGGATAACTTTCAATCTATCTTTAATCATATGCCAAATCCTTCCATATAAAAAACAAAAGAGTCCGAAATGCGGGACTCTCGCTCGGTGTGGTCTCAACGAAAATACCACATAAAATAAATCAAGGTGATGTAAAGTGCGTCCGACAGGAATCGAACCTGCATTAAAGGCGTCGGAGGCCTTCGTTCTATCAATTAGACTACGGACGCAAATGTTACAAATTTATTACATCACCTTGATTATAATATCACAAAACTTCCGGTCTGTCTATATCCTTTTGATGGAAATTTAAAATTTTTTAGAAAATTAAGATTTTAACAGAATCTCGCTGATTTTAACGAACTTCCGTGACCTTTCCGGCTGCCGCATCATACCGGTAGGCGTAATCCGACAGCACTTCCTCCTCCCGGAGCTGGCTTTCATTGATCTCCGCAATCATCTCGTGCAGCTCCTTCCCGCTGCTCAGACCGTCATCCGGCAGCAGGATCACTTCATGTATGGAGCTGGGCAGAATATAGAAGCTGCGGCCCAGGCGCTTTGCGGCCTCCGCCAGAAGTCCCGGATACAGGATCACCGCCGCCCCATGAATATGCTTTGTATTGGTC
>JAGANP010000049.1 GCA_017624175.1 Lachnospiraceae bacterium
AGAGATACCGTAACTATTCAGTACTTTATTGATCTGATCAATACGTCTTTCATATGATTCAAATAACGCCATTACTTTTTACCTCCTCTTATCTTATTTCACTTCTTTATCGGTTCTGGGATCAATGATCTTCACGGCATCAGCCACACGGCCGTACTGACCCTTGGACTTCTCGTATGCAGTGGTGGGATCGTCACCCTTCTTGATAAAGTCGGTCATCTTGCCCAGGTTCACGAACTGATAACCGATGATCTGATCCTCTGCATCCAGAGCGATGCCGGTAACATAGCCCTCGGCCATCTCCAGATAACGGGGACCCTTAGCCAGAGTACCGTACATCGTACCCACCTGGCTGCGCAGGCCCTTGCCCAGATCCTCCAGACCGGCGCCTACAGCCAGACCTTCCTCAGAGAAAGCACTCTGGGAACGGCCATATACGATCTGTAAGAATAACTCTCTCATAGCGGTATTGATGGCGTCACATACCAGGTCGGTATTCAGCGCCTCCATTACGGTCAGGCCGGGCAGAATCTCAGCTGCCATAGCTGCGGAGTGGGTCATACCGGAACAGCCGATGGTCTCTACCAGAGCCTCCTGGATGATACCCTCTTTTACATTCAGGGACAGCTTACAAGCGCCCTGCTGGGGAGCACACCAGCCTACACCATGTGTAAAACCGGAAATGTCTTCCACTTTCTTAGCCTGAACCCACTTAGCTTCTTCAGGGATGGGAGCACAGCCGTGGTGAACGCCCTGCGCTACCGGACACATTTCTTCAACTTCTTTTGAATAAATCATGTGAAATCTCCTTTCAAACACTATAGATTGATTCGATGTATGCAAAACACCGGAACATAATCATTCGCATACATTCTCTCACACTTTGCCTCAAAAATCCAGTGCTTTTTGAGAAAAAATGTCGTTTTTGAAATATTCTGCGGTGCCGAGGATCCATTCATGGAGCTTTTGCTTTTCTTCCCCGGTCAGTCCCCGCATCCATTCGTCATATGCCAGCTCCGGCTTCCAGTCCACAGACAGCTCCGCAGCGCTGCCATCCCTGTCCTCCAGGGACTCTTCCATGACCGGCAGCGACCACTCGGCAGCCAGACTGTTATACCGCTCAATCCGCTCTTTCATACAGAGCCGGAGGGTCTCCACCGCTCCACTTAAGACCAGGGAAAGCTCCTGATCCTCCTGCAGCAGGCTTCTCCTGAGCCGGATCTGCAGATACCATTCTTTCAAGGCATAAAGCTGGGTCAGGAATTCCGCATTTTTCTGGTAGATCTGCTTAAAGCGCTTCTTTGAAAAAGCCGCCCCGGAAAAGGACCAGCTCCTGTCAATGCTTACGCCGGTCTCCGCATGCATGGTGGATTCCGCCACCGAATGCCGGATCACCTGCCCCGCCGGGGTCATGGCGCCGAAGCCCACGGTGGAGGGGCCCACCATGCCGGATAAGCCTCCCAGAAAAATGCGCTTCTGATCCAGGAATACGCCCTCCGTCACATTGCCCACCAGGGAGGGTGTGGCCTTGTCCCCGTTTTTCCCCCAGGGCGTAAAGTTAAAATGAATAAAGCCGCTTCCCACCTCTGTATGCTCTTTCCGGGAGCTTCCTCCCGAGATCAGCACATCGCAGAAATTGATCAGAGATCCTAAGGTCACACTGTACATCAGGATCGACTGCTTCAGACCCACACAGTGGGCCGTGGAGGCATATTCCTCCAAAAGGGTTCCGGCCCGGAAGTGGGAGTTTGCCCCGGCCTTTGCTTTCGGCAGCAGCGTTGCATCCGACAGGTAACCGCTGCTCACCTCCGCCCGGCCGCCGATGACCGAGTTGTGGATGACGGCAGGCCCCTCCATGCCGATCTGCGCCTCCGTGCCGATCAGCGTCCGCTCCCCCGTCAGGCGGCACCCCGGAAACAGCACGCTGCCCGCATAGATCCGATCGGGATCCACCTCCGGTCCGATATAGGTCTGTCGGGGATCCAAGACCACCACCCCTTTATCCATCAGCTTCTGTATTCGTTTCTCCATATCCTGCTGCATAATTTTCCCTTTCCGGAGCTTCAGCACGCACCTTTCGCAAAGCCGCACTGTTCCCTATTTTTTATAATATCCCTCCGCTTTCTGAAAACAGCTGTACAAGCTGCTTGGGCTGGAACTCTGCTTAACCATATTGGTGCGGCGGGTCACAAAGTCATCCAGCTTACCCATATACTCGTCGGCAGTGATGCTGCCCTCCGCCACCATGGTCAGTCCTTTCTCCCAGCTGGCTGTCAGCGCCGGATCCAAAAGGGGGCGGATAGAAAGATTTACCACATCATAGATCATCTCTCCCATCAGCGTGGGCGTAATTACCTGAGTCTTCTTATTCAGAGCCAGATATTCGATATTGACCAGCTTTTTCAGGATCTCGGCCCTGGTGGCGCTGGTGCCGATGCCGCTGCCCTTGATCTGGGCCCGCAGCTCCTCATCCTCAATAAACTGTCCCGCATTCTCCATGGTCAGGATGATGCTGCCGGAATTGTAGCGCTTAGGCGGGGACGTCTCGCCCTCCTTGATCTCATAGCCCTTTACCTGCAGCGCCGAACCCTTTTTCAGCTTCTTCAGCAGCTCCATAAACTGTGCATCACACTTCTGCTCCTCTTCCTCACCGAGATTTTCCTCTTTCTTCTCCTCCGGAGCGGCGGGGCCGCCTTCCTGATTCCCCCCGGCAGTCTGGTTTCCGGCATTGGTGTTCTTTTTGGAAAAAGAATACTGCATCACCTGCAGATACCCCTCCTGCACCAACACCTTGAAATTGGCAAAAAAGCTCTCCCCCGCCACCTTGGCCTGCAGCGATACCTTCTGGTACACTGCCGCCGGATAAAAAATACCTAAAAACCGGCGCACAATGACCTCATAGACCCTGGCGGAGGTGGCCGACAGTCCCTGAAGATTATTCAGTCCCTGACCTGTGGGAATGATGGCATAGTGATCCGTGATCTGCTTGTCGTTGACATAACGGGTCTTGGCAATATTTTTATAGCTGCCCTGGCTGAGCACCTCCCGGGCAAAGCCGCTGCAGAGTCCATACCCCTGCAGTCCGCCGATATTCTTATGAATCTCCTTTGCCACCGCCGTGGACAGTACCCGGGCGTCGGTACGGGGATAGGTCACCATCTTTTTCTCATATAATTCCTGGACGATTCCCAGGGTCTGATCCGGACTGATCTTGAACAGCTTGGAGCAGTCGTTCTGCAGCTCCGCCAGATTGTACAGCAGCGGCGGATTCTTGTTCTCCTTTTTCCGCTCTATGGACTCCACAATCCCATCCCCCGACAGGGAATCGATCAGGGCCTGGGCATCCTCTCTGACCTTAAAGCCGTTTTCCTTGTACAGCTTGGGGGACGCATAGTAGCGGCTGCCCTCCACGGCCCGCCATTCTCCCTCCAGCTTTCTGCCCTCTAAGTCAAAACTGCCCACCACCCGGTAAAAGGGGGTTTTCACGAAAGCCCGGATCTCCCGCTCCCGCTTGACCACCATCCCCAGCACGCAGGTCATGACCCGGCCCACGGAGATCACCGCCCGATCCCGTTTCAGATAATTCTTTACGGCCCCTCCGTATTTCAGAGTCAATACCCGGGAAAAGTTGATGCCCATCAGGTAATCTTCCTTGGCCCGCAGATAAGCCGCATCACTCAGAGCGTCATATTCTGACAGATCCTTTGCCTCCTTGATGCCCCGCAGAATCTCCTCCTCGGTCTGGGAGTCGATCCACACCCGCTTTCTCTCTTTCCCCTTGACTCCGGCCATCTGTTCCACCAGCCGGTAGATATATTCTCCCTCCCGCCCGGAGTCAGTACACACATAGATCGTGCTTACATCCGGGCGATTTAAAAGGCCGCTGACAATCGTATACTGCTTGCGCACGCTGTCAATGACCTCATATTTGAACTCCCGGGGAATGAAAGGTATCGTATCCAGACTCCATCTGCGGTACTTTTCATCGTAGACCTCCGGGTAGCTCATGGTCACCAGATGCCCTACGCACCAGGTGATTATACAGTTCTGCGACTCCAGAAAGCCATCCCGGGAACTGGTATTTAATTTTAAAGCTTTTGCGAATTCCTTTGCCACACTGGGCTTCTCCGCTATAAAAAGATTTTTAGACAATTATGCTTCCTCCAGCAGAGCCTCCATCTCCTGTACGGGAAGCGGTCTGCCAAAATAATATCCCTGTATGATATCGCAGCCGATAGCATGAAGATATTTGTACTGCTGCTCCTGTTCCACGCCCTCGGCAATGGTCTCCAGCCCCAGCGTCTTCACCATCGTAATAATGCTCTCGGTGATCACTCTGGTGGCCGGATCCGACAGCACCGTGTCAATAAAGGACTTATCGATCTTCAGGGTGTCAATGGGCAGCTTTTTCAGATAGGAAAGAGAAGAAAAGCCCGTACCGAAATCATCCAGTGATACCCGGATCCCATATTCCCGCAGCACCCGCAGCTTGGCCGTAACTTTCTCGAAATCCTCAATCAGCACGCTTTCGGTAATCTCCAGTTCCACCTCCTGGGGATTTACCCGGTATGTACTGAGAATCTGCAGCAGTTCATCCACAAAGCCCTCTTTCATATACTGGATGGGAGAAACATTGATGGACAGGATCAGGGAATCCCTGTGCTTATGCTGCCAGGCGGCAAACTGCCGGATACTCTCCTCCATCACCCAGCCTCCGATGGACACGATGGCTCCGTTTTTTTCTGCAATCGGGATGAATACTGCCGGGCTGATCATTCTCCCCGAACCGTCCCGCCAGCGGATCAGCGCCTCCATGCCCCGCAGCTTTTTATTGCCCGCATAATACTGGGGCTGATAGTACAATTCAAAGCTGCGGCTGCAAATGGCATCCTTCAGCTCGTTTTCCATCTGTACATTCTGCAGAAAGGCATTTAAGATCGGGGTGTCAAAATATTGTATGTTGTTCTTGCCCAGATCCTTACTTTTATACATCACGATCTCAGCACAGCCGATCAGCTCCAGCGCCGTGGCAGCAGATTCCGGGTACTCGGCCACACCAATGCTGACCGTTATGTTGATCTCCTGACCGCCGCTTAAAATAAAGGGCTTCTGCATGCGTTCCTGAATCCGTTCATGGATCCGGCTGACCGACTTCTGTCCGGTGGGACTGTAAATGGCAATACAGTACACATCACTGTTTAAATGGCAGACAATGATATCCTCCCCGGAAATTTCTTTCAGGAAGCTCCCCAGCTGCTGCACCAGTTCATCTCCCACAATGATTCCCAGACCGTCGTTGACCTTGCGGAAGTCATCAATATCAATCAGCATGACACTGACAATCTCCTGTTCCTCCTTGGCTCTGCGGACATATTCTGAGAGCAGCCGCACGAAGTAATTGCGGTTATACAGGCCGGTCAGGGAATCATAATAGGCCATATAGGTCAGTTCATCATTCTGATGTTTGAACTTGGTGATATCGCTGATACAGATAATCTTATCCTGGGGGACCCCTTCTTCGTCACAGAACACTCTGGCACGAAATTCCAGCCAGATTCTTTTATTCCGCAGCATACACTCTGTTACCGCCTCCTGGAGGTGTTCCTTTTCCAGAAAGATCACCTCTCTGAGATGATCCACATAGGGTTCATCCACCATCTCATAGAGCCGCCCCAGGTCTTTCCAGTCCTGGATCCGGAAATCGAAAAAGCTGTCCCATTTTCCCAGCAGATGGATCTCGCTTTTTTCAAAAGAATAATAAAGAAAGGCATTATAAGAGGTATCACAGACCAGGCGGTACATTTTCTCCTGTACGCTCAGTTTCTGATTCATTGCTGTAAGCAGATCCACTTGATATCGCAGCTCGTTCATCCTCTTATCTTGCCTCCCCCTGATTTCGTCTGTGACGACTTATTTCTTCGTAATATATCCCAGAGCCTTCAGCAGCTCTGCGCACAGTACAGCGCCGCCTGCTGCGCCTCTTACGGTGTTGTGGGACAGGCCGACAAACTTATAATCATATACCGTATCCTCACGCAGACGCCCAATGCTGATTCCCATACCGTTCTCATAATCCACGTCCAGGGTTACCTGGGGTCTGTTGTCTTCTTCCATGTACCGGATGAACTGCTTCGGTGCACTGGGCAGACCCAGCTCCTGAGGCATTCCGCTGAAAGCAGTCAGCTTCTCGATCAGCTGCTCCTTGGTGGGCTTTTTGCGGAACTTTACAAATACAGCTGCCGTATGGCCGTTCAGCACGGGCACACGGATACACTGACAGGTGATCACGGGGCTGGTTGCAGGCACGATCTGTCCGTCCTTGATCTCCCCCCACAGACGCAGAGGCTCTTTCTCGCTCTTCTCCTCCTCACCGCCGATATAGGGGATGATATTTCCCTCCATCTCGGGCCAGTCACGGAAAGTCTTACCGGCGCCGGAAATGGCCTGATAAGTGGTGGCTACCACCTCGTAGGGCTCAAATTCTTTCCATGCCGTCAGCACGGGAGCATAGCTCTGGATGGAGCAGTTGGGCTTTACCGCCACGAAGCCCCGGGTGGTGCCCAGACGCTTTTTCTGATATTCGATAACCTTGGCATGCTCGGGATTGATCTCCGGCACCATCATCGGCACATCGGAAGTCCAGCGGTGTGCGCTGTTATTGGATACCACGGGAGTTTCCGTTTTCGCATAATCTTCCTCGATCTTCTTGATCTCCTCCTTGGTCATATCCACGGCACTGAACACGAAGTCCACACCGGAAGCCACCTTCTCCACTTCATTGACATTCATAACCACCAGCTTCTTCACCGCCTCAGGCATGGGGGTGGTCATCTTCCAGCGATCTCCCACTGCCTCCTCATAGGTCTTGCCCGCAGATCGGGGGCTGGCTGCAATGGCCGTCACCTCAAACCAGGGGTGATTCTCCAGCAGTGCAATAAATCTCTGTCCTACCATACCGGTACCGCCAAGGATACCTACCTTTAACTTTTCGCTCATCATACTCTCCTCCTAATTTTAAGTTCCGTAATTGCCTTTCTTACTGTTTATCACATTCCGGCAGCTGCCAGTCTCTGGGCTGCCATTCCTCCGCCAGATACTCCCTGCTGATGCGGATCACCTCCTGCATGGCCTCCCTGCCGGGAGCACCGATGGTCAGGCGCTTCTCCACACAGGTTTTCAGAGAGATGGCATCATAGATATCCGGCCCGAATTTATCGCTGATCTCCTGCAGCTCCTCCAGGCTCAGAGCGTCGATGGCGCAGCCCTTATCGATACAGTATAACACAAGCCTGCCGATAATGCCCTGGGCATCCCGGAAAGGCACACCCTTGCCCACCAGATAGTCCGCCGCATCCGTGGCATTGGTAAAGCCG
>JAGANP010000416.1 GCA_017624175.1 Lachnospiraceae bacterium
CAATGAATCAGCAGAAATAGGAGAAGATGAATGTCTTATTGCCAAGCAGAGTATTCAGCTTAACCTCTCTGTGCAGAAGAGACTGGACATCAAGACAGAGACGGTTGTGCTGCATTATGAAAAAGATGGGGAAACAGAGTTGCAGACTCTAAGCGCTGCGGAAAGCAATGAAAATGGGAAGGATTATGGAGACAGAACCTATCTTTTCACCTTTGTATTGCCGCAGGAGGATGCAAACTGCGATAGCTTTTATTTGACATTTGAGGATGTGACAGGAAAAATCCATACAATAAACTTTGGATGGAGTGCCATTATTGATGGGACAGATCCTGCCATAGAATCTGTGACATGGTCATCAGAGAAAGTGAACGGTGAACCTGTAGCAACGCCGGCAGATATATTGGTGGATTCCCAAAAAGTGAAGCTGACTCTGAATATTATTGAGAAAAACATAGATTCGGTTACGTTATATTCTATGGAAAACGATAATCGGACATTTATCGCCAAAGGAATAAAGGATGGCGACCAAGGTTTTATTTTTGAAATTGACACCGCCAAATACAATTATAAGGCTCTTTTCTTTGAAGTCATCGATAAAGCCGGTAATAAATGCGCTTATGGTTATGAAGATGGTAATTCCCTGAAAGTTATTATCGACCGGGAAGAACCGAAAATGACAGAGCTTACCTATGAATATCCGGAAAAAGATATCTGGTATCGGGATCAGAATGTACCGGTTCAGTATTCTTTCACGCTGAAAGACTATTCTGACATAGAAAGTATAAAAATGGTAGCGGAGAACGGGACTATATGGGATCTGACAGAGGGCTGTAAAAGGATAGGTGACCGTGACGCTGACGGAAGATATACCTATCAGATCATGACAACGGATGAACGGTTTGCCGATGCAAGAGACCAGGAGTTGAATTACTATTTTGTGATCAAAGATCAGTGGGGCAACGAGTTATCTACGACGGGAAGCAATAATGTAGTAAAAATGAAAGTGGACAACACCGCACCCAGCAACGTAGCCTATGTTGCATTTTCCGGTGATAAGGATAAGCTCAACTATACCAATGGGGATCTGACGGAAAAGAAAAAGCATTATCAATACGGCAACGCATCCGTTTCCGGTACTATTTATAATCAGAATACGGTGCAGCTGAAAATCTATGTGGCGGATCTGCCGGGAGCGAATGCCATCAATCAGGCGGCATCGGGAATCGCCGAGGTAAAGGTGAATTACCGGTATACGGAAGAGTCTGTAACCCTGTCGAAAGCAGAGTATGAGCAAAAGGATACGCTTACCTATGGAGGGGAAAACAACGAAAATGTAATCAGAACCCCGGCGACAGTTACCATAAATAATCAGGAGTTGTCAATGGATGAGCTGGACTTCAACCTGGACATTACCAATGGACAGAGACAGAAGATCACCAGTATTGACTCTATTGAATTATGGGATGCAGCGGGCAATTATACGAAAATTACAGAGTTTGCCAGTGCAGATGATCTCACTGTGGATTATGTTCTGGATAATACGGCACCGGAATTATCTCATGAAATCCCGGGCAGCAGCGGTTATGGTAAGGATGCAAACACATATTACTACAACACGAATGCAGTGGACATGTATGTGACGATTGCAGAGAACAACTTCTTTCCTGACGATGTAAAGACTAACCTGAAAGCGGGAGAGGCCACCAAGACCGTCACCATGAGCGCTTTTCAGAATATCGGCAGCTACAATTACAGAAGCCATTTCACGATGGGTGAGGGCGATGGAGTCTATCGTTTTACTCTGGGCTATCAGGACCGTTCCGAGAATGTCATGGTCTTCCAGGGCGGCGGGGAAGCCTATGTAGCCGACGGCACCTACACCAGCCCGATTCTGGTGCTGGATACCACGGCTCCTGTTTTAAATATACGTTATTACCGGGGCGGACAGGATATCACGGACAGCATCACCGGCGGAATGTGCTTCAGCGGTGATGTGTCGGCGGTAATCAGCATTACAGAGGTCAACTTTGATCCGGAGCTGGTGCAGATTGCGTTCAGCGCAACAGACGCCGGCAATAATCAGGCATTTGGCATCACCTATAACCCCAGTGCCTGGAACCGGAACGGAGATACCTGGAGCTATACCATTCCCTGTACCACAGAAGGGCATTACTCTTTGACAGCAAGCTGCACGGATAAGGCCGGTAATCACTCCAATGGCGTACCCACGTCCAACTTTACGATAGACAAAACGGCGCCTGCAGTGGCAATTACATATGATACAACGGTGGAGAACGGATATTATAACACCAACAGAACAGCAACCGTTACCGTAACGGATCAGAACTTTAATGAACAGGCAATCGAATATGTAATTACCTCCACAGGAATGCAGCCTGCTCTGACAGGCTGGTCCCATGGGGCAGGCAGCGGCTGTGACGGAACCAACCATGTAAAGAGCTGCAGATGGTCCTGCCAGGCAGTTTTCAGTGAAGATGCGGATTATACCTTTACCTTTAACTGCGTGGATAAGGCGGGCAATGCATCCGCCCCCGTGGAAGAACAGGCCTTTACGATTGACCAGACGCTGCCGGTGATTCAGGTGGGCTATGACAACAATGATTCTCTGAATGGTTATTATTTCAAAGAGGGCAGAACGGCCACCGTTACCATTACGGAGCACAACTTTAACAGCAGTGATGTGAATCTGGTGATCAGTTCCCCTGACGGAGAAGTACATAACCCCACAGCGTGGAGAAACAGTACCGCCGATGTGTATGTATGCGAGATTCCTTATGATGCGGACGGCGATTATTCCTTTGATATTTCCTATACGGATCTGGCCGGCAATGCGGCGGAGGCGTATGCAGGGGATCAGTTTGTCATCGATCTGACGGCGCCGGAACTGGAGATCAGCGGGGTAGAGGATAAATCGGCCAATAACGGCGTAGTAGCGCCGGTGGTAAGTTTTTCGGATAAAAACTACGATGCGGAGGAAGTGACGGTTACCATTACCGGTGTAAACAATGGGCGGACGGCATTGGAGTATGCGGTTACAACCAATGCGGACGGACAGACCCTGGAATTTATGGATTTCTCTCATACACAGGAGATGGATGACCTGTATACACTGGAGGCAGTGATCACGGATAAAGCCGGGAACTCTACAGAAGGCAGCATTCTGTTTTCCGTAAACCGGTTTGGATCGGTTTACATCTTCAGTGAGGATACGCAGGCGGTTCTGGACCGGTTCTATACCAACCAGGGACCGGAGCTGACGATAACCGAGATCAATGTGGATACGCTGGAGCACCAGGAGATCAGCTATAGCTGCGACGGAAATGTGGTGGTGCTGAATCAGGGTACGGATTATACGGTGCAGGAGAGCGGCAGCGAATATGAATGGAAGCAGTATACCTATGAGATTGCGGGCAGTAATTTTGACGCAGAGGGGGTATATGCGGTAACGATCCAGTCCGTTGACCGGGCAGCCAATGATATGACGAACCGGCTGAAAGAAAAAAGTATTGAGTTTACCGTAGATAAGACTGCTCCCAGTGTGGTGCTGGGAGGAATTGAGAACGGCGGTTCCTATGCAGAAACATCCAGAGTGCTGACCATAGACGCAGTGGACAATATCTATCTGGAGAGCGTTGAAATCTATCTGAATGAGGAACTGGCCGCAAGCTTCGATGAAGATACTTTAGCAGAGTATCACGGTCAGGTAAGCTATGAAGTACAAGAGGCAGGATCGGTGCAGACCCTGTATATCCTTGCAAGGGATGCGGCAGGCAATGAGATGCAGACAGACCTGATTCGTTTCCTGATTTCCTCCAATGTATTGATTCGCTGGTTTTACAACCGGCCGCTGTTCTTTGGCAGTATTGTCGGTGTCTTAGCGGTGGCTGGCGGATGCTTTTTCCTGGTTTTCAAAAGGAGAAAGAAAAAAGAAACGGTAGAAAGTAACGTATAGTTAGGGATGAGAGGGGCTGATTTATATCTGATAAGTCAGCCCCTTTTCCATCAGGAGGGAGTAACCTTGAGAAGAGGGGAAGTAATAGATCAATCCTATCAGATCATAGAAGAAATCGGTAAGGGGGCCGGGGGTATCGTCTATAAGGCCTATCACATCCGGCTGCAGAAATATGTGGTGGTAAAAAAGATTAAGGATGATTTTGTGGGGCGTCTGGACTCCCGGGGGGAGGTGGATATTTTAAAAAGGCTCCATCATATGTATCTGCCCCAGGTATATGATTTTATCCAGAGGGGGACGGAGATCTATACCGTAATGGATTATGTGGACGGCAGGGATATGGAGCATTATATCCGGCAGGGCTGTGTGTTTGCGGAGAGTCAGCTCAGGTGCTGGCTGCAGCAGCTTGCGGAGGTGCTGAAATATCTTCACGGCAATCAGATCATTCACAGCGATATCAAGCCGTCCAATATTATGATTACCCGGACAGGGGATGTATGCCTGATAGATTTTAACATCTCACTGGATGGAGAGCAGGATAAGATTCTGGGGCTAAGCTACGGCTTTGCCGCCCCGGAACAGCTGCAGAAAGCGTATTGTATTCAAAATGGCCTGGATGCTTCCGGCATTTCCATCGGTCCACGGATTGATATCTATAGTCTGGGGGCAGTGTTTTATCAGCTGATTGCCGGGCAGCCGCCGGAGACGGATCCCCAGAGATATGTGCCGCTTTCCCATCTGGATACCGGTTACAGCGACGGGTTTATCCATGTGATTGAAAAATGTATGAGGCAGGATCCCAGAGCACGTTACCGGCGGGCCGAGGATATTCTCTATGCCCTGGCGCATATGGAGAAGCAGGACAGCGGGTACAGGAGGATTATGCGTAATTTTGCACTGGGAATAACGCTGAGCGGCATGCTCATTTTACTGGGGACGGGCATGCTGACAGGCGGTCTGATCAGGAGGAATCGGGAGAATTTTCAGAAAGACTATTATGAACTGACAGAGCTGGCCGCTGCCTATGAGGATCAGAAGCTGGTAAACCAGGGAAATCAGATGCTTTATGAGCCCTCCTATCAGCGATATTATGAGGGAGATCAGGAGATATACGCAGAGATTCTGTATGATATCGGGCTGGGATATGCACATGGCAATTATCCGGCGCTGGGAGCGGGGTATATGAAGCTGGCGGCGGAGGCTTCGCAGGAGCAGGAATACAGAAGCCGGTATTATCTGGAATGGGTACAGCTGCTTCTGGATGCCGGAAATACGCAGGATGCCCAGGCGGCTCTGGATATGGCGGGCACTTATGGCCTGGGTGAGGAGGAAACCGCCTATATTCAGGCGGAGCTGAAGCGGTACAGCGGCGAATATCAGGAGGCGGTTGACGGGTATAGCAGGGCACTGGCTTATGCTTCCGATCCGGATCTGTGCAGCAGTATATACAGGCAGCTGGGAAAAGTATATTGGCAGCTGGGAGACTATCTGAGCAGTGTGCAGATGCTGGAGCAGGCGTCTGTCTATCAGACGGAAAGAAGTGTGCGGAGAGAACTGGCCCAGTCCTGTATGGATCTGGCTGCATCAACGGTAAACAGCGGAGCAGCCAGGGAGTATCGTCTGAAAGCGATTGCGTTATACCAGCAGCTGAATGAACTGCCGAATCCGGCGTTTGTG
Organism: Lachnospiraceae bacterium; assembly: GCA_017624175.1. Lineage (GTDB taxonomy): Bacteria > Bacillota > Clostridia > Lachnospirales > Lachnospiraceae > Acetatifactor. Next base: position 5,651 of record JAGANP010000416.1, read on the forward strand.
GACAGGATGAATCTGGGGGTGCTGTATGTGTTAAATGGGCAATATTACGAGGCCAGGGCTGTGTTTGAAGCGCTGCATGAGTCTTCGGAGGATTATCGGGTGGCTATGTATCTGGCCTATATTGCCTATGAACTGGATGACGGGCGGCTGAGCAGCTATTATGAGGAGGCTGTGGCCGCATACCGGAAAAGCGGCAGCCCCCAGGATGACAATATGGCTCAGCTGATATTGCTGATGAGTGAGTGAAAGGGGGATGGAAATGAGTACGATATGGATGATTCTGGGTGGGTGCCTGATCGGGCTGGGGGTAATTGTTTTGCTGGCGGCAGTTTTGCTGGAACGAGCGGCGGTGAGGAGGCTGCAGGAAAGATATAGGCAGCTTTGGGGAGACAAACAGAGTAGCCCAATAAATAGGTGAACCATGGAGGAGGATAATGAAACGTGACATAAAGCTTAATTATGCCCATTTGGAAATGATATACGGACGTCTGAAACAATATACAGAAGCCATAGATACTCTTGTCAGGGCGGCCAGTGCCTTTTCCGCAGCGATGCAGGCGCAGAACAGTGATGCCTATGAGCGGTTGCAGAAATACTGGGATGATGAGGTGACGGTCGATGCTGCAATGCTGTCAGTCCGCCTGAACCTGATTGCAGATAATCTCAGAGGCTACATAGACGCCATGACAGATGATGTTGCTCCAGTGAATTATGACGCACAGATGAGAGTGGACAGAGATGATATCTGGTTCAACTATACCCAGATGGCAGGAACTACGATAAATTATCTGAATATCCTGACAGATACCGGCAGTTCCTGGGATAATTATCGGAGAAACTTCTGCTACAATCCATTGGAAAGTGAAGCCTCCAATAATGCCCGAAGAGACCGGATGCATAGGGAGGACCATGAAGAAAGCTGCCGGAGAGGACGGAATTATCAAAAGCTGTCGGATTTCCGGGAGTTGTTGAGACAGCAGCTATCTGGGCCGGTGGCGGAACAGGTACAGGAAATCCAAAAGATATACGAGAACAAAATCATTCCCTATGAAAATACAGATGATGAGTACAGCAAAAAGCTAAGGGAACTGTATGACGAGTGGGCAACCATAGGAGACAGAATTCGGGAGAACCGGAAAGAAACCCTGGATGTGTACAGAGGAGGCTTTGCTGCATTGAAAGATCTTCTGGCGGGAGTACTGGGCCTGATAAAGGGTGTGACAGAATGGCAGATCTATCCCCTGTTCGGAAGCTGGGGCTGGGCACCGGAATGGCTGGAGACGGATATAAGCCGTATGGAACAGGGAGCAAAACTGATCTTTACCGACCCGGAACAGGTGATAGAGACCATCGGCCAGAACATTTTCGATACTACGGATGAAGAGGGTATTGCATATTCAGTGGGATATGTTACAGTAGATATAGCGCTGGAAATCCTGGTGGATAAAGGCATAGATGAGCTGAAAACCCTGAATAAAGCCGAAGATGTGATAGGTATAGCGGAGGATGCGGCAAGGGGAATAGGAGCAGAATATACGCTGGTCTATGCAGAGGCAGGGGAAGATTTTGTAAAGAGCGTAGAGAACATAGCGGACGCCGCAGAAGACCTGAGCCAATATGCATATACGGCGGAAGCTGCCAGGGAAAATTTACTGCAGCACTTGGATGATATTTCCGGTGAGGCCAATGGGGGAGGGCAAGGGATAGCAACCGGGAACGGTACAAGCGCACTTGATGATGTAGCAGAGGATGCGGTAAAAGGGAGTACAGTATCAGAGAGTGGTACAGCAACTATAAAAAGTCAAATACAAGGGTTGAAAACAAAGACACCTCAGCAATTGTTGGATGATGGTTGGCAGGATATCACTAATCCTAGAATGGCTGCTAATACCACATCCTTAGATTTATATAATCCAGAAACGGGATTAAAAATAAGATTTGATAAAGGTGTAGAAGGTGCATCTGGATTTGAAGCCATAGACCACTATCACATTTACAACAATAATTATACTAACAAAAAAGTGGACTTTTACTTTGATATAGATGGAAATGCAGTAGGTAAAGGTTCTAAGGCATCACATATAATAATTGGAGGTGGAGATTGATGCAAATTGAGGACATTATTCAAAAAATTGATTTTCATGATAGTAATGTTATTGAACTGCTTCATGAAAATGATAGAGTTAAATTAAAAATTGACTTGTGTATGTGGAAACAGGAAGAATATCAACAGGGTGATGACGAGCTTAAGGAAGTTTTGCTGGAGTTTGATTCTGTTGTAGATTACAAATGGGATTCTAATAAGGCAGAGACTGATATTGATTATGATACAATTTTGGAAATTTCGTATAGCAATGAGGTTTTAAAAATTGTATTAGCCGATGATGAGGTGTCAATTATTACTTTTAAGTGCAACACAGTAAAATTTACATGACAGAATAGAATAAATTGAGAGATGGGACAACAGCTGTTGCCCGACCAGGTAGAACAACAGGAGGAGCAACACTTGAAATAAGAGTGTCAAACAGTAAAGTGTATAAAATTCGATATTAGAAGATTGATGATATGGAAAAATGGCATGAAATATTTAGTGGTAAAATTCCTAAAGCGATTTATCAAATTCAGTTGATAAATGGTGAGCAACAAGGACTAACGATAGAATTGTGCAAAGCAATCTTTATTCTGGCAATGAGATAAAGAAGTATAAAGATAACAGTTTTCAGAATGTGATTTATGAAGTGAAAGAAGGAGAATTGGGGAACCAACAATAGAAATTTCACTGGCAAACAATAAAGTTGCGCAAAGCGGTATTTCCAAGACTTGAAATAGTCAGAAATACCGCTGTTTTTATTTTCTTCTTCCCCCCAGTCCCCATTTACGGCTAATTTTTACAAATCTCGGGTCATTTTTTACAAGTGTAATTACGAATCAACAGAATATGATATAATTCTTTATATTATTTAAACGGAGCAGAAATTATGGATCACACATCCCTAGTGGTTACGCAGACAGAAGAATATATCAGTTTTGTATTTGATGAGGATTCCTTATCGACACTGGAGTATAAGGTGTTGATGAATCTGGAAAAAGGGGATTTCCTGCCGGCCTATCTGATGAAACAGAATGGCCGGCGGCAGCTGCTGTATGTCATTCCCGGGGCTTCTCATACGCTGGAGTCCGTCGGATATTCCCTGGAACCCAAGCTGCTTTTTTATGTCATAGATGCGATCGACAGATTATGCATGGAAATAGAGAATAATGGATTTCTGAAAACAGAGCATCTGGATATGAATCTGAAGCATATGGTATTGGATACGAACAGCGGTAAGCTGCAGATGATATATCTGCCGGTCAGCAGCAATGCCACGGTAATGCTGAATAAGGACAGTGCATTGCGTGAGCTGGCAAAAGAACTGGTCTCCCATAATGTAAACCTGAAGGTTTCCACACGCATACAACAGCTGCATGCAGACCTGATGGACAACCGCATCAGTTTCACGGTAATCCTGGAGAAGATCCGTACCGGTGCATATGAGAGGGAGACGTACTTTGATGAAAAGGGGACAATCGTAGTAAAGCAGCAGACCGGGGGCGTCAGAAAAATCCCTTATCTGGTGGTGCTGGAAAATCAGATGCGCCTGGAGATCAACCGACCGGAGTATGTGCTTGGAAAAAACAGAGATATGGCAGACGGTGTGATCTATAATCACACTACGGTGAGCAGGAAGCATTGCCGGGTCATTGAAGAGAAAGGCCATTACTATATACAGGATCTGGGCAGTAAGAACGGAACCTATGTGAATGACCGCTATCTGATGGGGGATGAAAAGGTGGAGCTGCATAATGGGGACAGAGTCAGATTGGCTGAATGTGATCTGATATTTTATGCAGGATAAATTAGCCTGTGTTATGCACATTGAGGTAAGTATGGAGAAAAGAAAAATCATTTTTGCAGAATCGGAAGAAGCCTATATTTACTCGATCATAAACAAATTTATTGAAGAGCAGGGAGAGAGCCTCCGCATTGAATGTATAACCGATGACAGTTATCTGAGCAGTATCAGTGAAGAACCGGTAACATGCGATATTCTGGTGATGAAAGAAGAATGGTACCATACCTATTTCCGTAAACAGAATATTCCGGAGATATTCCTGCTCTGTGAAAATACAGGCGGTGATGCCGCACAGGGAATCAGGAGGATATATAAATATTCCAGTGTAAAGGAAATCTATCTGGATATTGTGTCCGGCCTGAATATGGAGAAGCAGATCCGGAAAAAGGACAGAAAAACCATCCTGTATGCAGTGCATTCCGCTGTGGGTGGAGCGGGCAAAACCACACTGGCGCTGGGCCTGTGCGCTGCATTAAAAAAATACAGCAGCCGGGTGCTGTATATAAGTTTTGAAAATATCCAGAATTTCAATTACCTCATGGATGATCGGGAATATATCGAATACAGCAGCTTTAAACAAAAGGTGGACGGCGGATTTGAAACAGTGGCAAGGGAACAGGGCTTTGAATACGTGCCGCCTCTCAAGCAGTCGGCGCTGTCTAACGGCATCTCCTACAGCAGGCTGCTGACCATATTGGAACAGACCAGGAGCCGCTGTGTATATGACTATATGGTGGTGGAGCTTCCTCTGGATCTGGATATGGAACGTCTGCAGGTTTTTAATGCAGCGGATAAGGTTATTCTGATTACCCGGCAGGACGCCCTGTCGGTGTGGAAGACGGAGCGCTTTCTGGAAAACATAGACTATACAGACTGGAACCGCTTTATGCTGATCTGCAATTTTTATCAGGAAAAAGAGGAAAATTGTGCGATACACAGCAGAAAACTCAGTGTATCAGACTATATACCGCAGCTGGAAAATCCGGAGGAATTGCAGACAGTCCGGCAGATTGGGCAAAGCAGTGTCTTTGACAGGCTGGTATATCTGCTGCTGTAGGAGTGAACAGATGGAACATAAAAAGGCAATAGTCATTTTGAAGCTACATAAACAAAATAAGTGTCTGGACCTGGAAATTCCTCTGGATATTACCGCCAATGAACTGTTTCATGCAGTAAATGAGGCATTCAGGCTGGGAGAAAACGAAGCGCTGCCGGAGAATTGCTATCTGCAGGCGGAAAACCCGATTGCCCTGCTGAAAGGGAACCGGACATTGGAAGAATTCGGCATACACCATGCCAGCATCATACACTATACGAGGTAAGCGGTCATGCAGAGCAGTGAATTCAGAGCCATTATTTTCTCCAGAACCATATACCAGGAAGTGGAACTGAAGCCGGAGAAGAGCAGCGTGCGAATCGGTACAACCAGAGAATGTGATATCCGCCTGAATGCGGAGCAGTTTTACGAGAGCATTATGCTGGCCTTTCTCTATGAGGACGGGCAGTGGCATGCGGAGTGCTCGGATAATATCTTTATCGGACAGGAAACGGTGCTGAAAAAGCAGAGTCTGGAGATCGGAAACGGAACAAAATTCAGTCTCTGTTATTCCAAATCAGGAGGAGAAATTTTTCAGATCGAGATTGTCTACAATTTTGACCAGATTACGGATTTTAACTGTTATTTTGCCTATCCTCCAAATGGGCTTCTGACCATAGGCGGGGAAAACTGCAATGTAAGCATTCGTGACGAGATTGTGGGCAACAGCTATATCAGCATCAGCAGAAACGGGGAGTGCTACATGGTGGATGGCAGCAACTCCGCCCTGGGGGTATATCTGAACGGCACCCGCCATATGCAGGCGGCTGCGGCGCAGGACTATGATTTTGTGATACTGGGCGGCTATCTGTTTTTCCTGAAAGAGGGCTATGTATATACCCATAGAAATGACAGGGTCAGCTTCCAGGGGCTCCAGGTACAGGATATACAGCCGCAGAAGCATGAATATCAGTATCCCAGGTTCAATCGAACCACTCGTGTGACTTATAAGGTGCCGGAGGAAAAGCTGGAGGTATTGGATCCGGAGAAACCGGCGGAACCCAAGGAGGAGAATCTCCTGATGACCCTGATGCCGGCCCTGGGATCGTTGGCCCTGACGGTGATTCTGAGAGGGGTGATCGGCGGCGGAGGCACCTTTGTGATATACAGCGCTTGTACCATGCTCATGGGAACGGCGGTATCGGTGGTCAATTATCAGCGGGATAAGAAGAAAAGCAGAGAAAAAGAAGAAAAGCGGATCGCCAACTATGAGCAATATATCGCAGATAAAGATGCCTATATCCGGCAAAGCAGACTGGCGGAGCTTCGGGCGCTGAATCTGATCCATCTGTCCCTGCAGGAGGAGGTGTCCATGGTGGAGTGCTTTATGCCGACGCTGTTTGAAAAGGACAGTCAGAGTGAAGATTTTCTGACGATCCGTTACGGAAGCGGCGCAGTGGAATCCTGCAATCAGGTGGCTTATAAACCCCAGGAATTTGCCAATCCGGATGCTCTTGCCTATTACCCGGAGCAGCTATCCCGCAGTTATCAGTACCTGGCTGATGCACCGGTGGTGACAAATCTGAAAGAAAAAGGTTCTATCGGCATTGTGGGCAGCACGGGCACACAAAATCGTTTTCTGCGGACTATCCTGCTGGATCTGGTCATCCGGCATTCTTTTCAGGAGGTAAAGCTGATCTATATCGGGCAGGAGAAATCGGAAATCCTGTCCTGGCTGAGATGGCTGAAAAACAATGTGGACGAAAAATCCGGCAGGCGGATGAACATCGTGAATGAAGCCAGCAAAAATGCAATTCTGGATTTTATCTACACGGAACTGACACAGCGTCCTAAGCTGAAGAAAGAACAGAAGCTGCCGTATCCTTATTATGTGGTGGTGGTGCAGGACATGGCAGTGGTAGAAAATCATCCCATACTCAGTTTTGTGGATGCTTCCGGGGAAGTGGGCTTCAGTTTTACTTTCGCTGTGGATAACCGGGAGATGCTGCCCTATGGTTTATCGGAACTGGTGCTGTTACAGGGAGAGAATCAGGGAGAAATCATAGACGCTGCAGACGGTGACAGGCACCGGACCTTTCAGTATGAGGTAGTCTCGAATCAGGTGGCATGCAGGGTGGCACAGAAGCTGGCCGGTGTGGAGATGGAGGAAATCAGTCTGGAGAGCGCCCTGACCAGAAATATCTCCCTCTACCGCCTGCTGCATATTAAAAATGCCGAGGATCTGAATCTCACGGAAAGATGGAGCGGCTCCCGGGTATATCAATCCATGGCTGCGCCCTTGGGGGTCAGAGCAGGCGGGGACATTGTTTATCTGGATCTGAATGAAAAGGCCCATGGTCCCCACGGCCTGGTGGCCGGCACCACGGGCTCCGGCAAATCGGAGATCCTGCAGACCTATATTCTGTCCATGGCCACATTATTTCACCCGTACGAGGCTGCTTTTGTCATCATTGATTTTAAGGGTGGGGGCATGGTGAATCAGTTTAAGAATCTGCCCCATCTGGTGGGCGCCATTACCAATATTGACGGGAAAGAGATTAATCGGTCACTGCTGTCCATCCGTGCAGAGCTGCGGAAGCGTCAGGAGTGCTTTGCCAGGGAAAATGTGAATCATATTGATACCTATATCAAGAAATATAAGGCGGGTGAGTGCAGCGTGCCGCTGCCGCATCTGATCCTGATTGTGGATGAGTTTGCGGAGCTGAAGAGCGACCAGCCGGAATTCATGAAAGAGCTGATCTCCACGGCAAGAATCGGGCGAAGCCTGGGGGTGCATCTGATCCTGGCCACCCAGAAGCCCTCCGGCGTGGTCAACGATCAGATCTGGAGTAACTCCAAATTCAAGCTCTGTCTGAAAGTGCAGAGCAAGGAGGACAGTAATGAAGTGCTGAAATCCCCGCTGGCGGCGGAGATTCGTGAACCGGGAAGAGCCTATCTGCAGGTGGGCAACAATGAGATCTTTGAATTATTTCAGTCGGCCTTCAGCGGGGCTTCCGTAAGATCCGAGGAAGCGGACAATATAAAAGAATTTTCTATTGCAGAGGTGGATCATACGGGGAAAAGAAAGGCAGTA
>JAGANP010000050.1 GCA_017624175.1 Lachnospiraceae bacterium
CCACCGCTATTGCGGTGATTGCGGGTATTGCCCTGCTGGTGGGAGGGATCGGCGTGATGAATATCATGCTGGTATCTATCACGGAGCGCACCCGGGAGATCGGTACCCGAAAAGCTCTGGGAGCGCCCAACAGCGCCATACGGCTGCAGTTTATCATAGAATCCATCGTAATCTGCCTGATCGGCGGCTTTATTGGTATTGCACTGGGTGTGGCGCTGGGAATCGGCGCAGCCAACCTTCTGGGTACGGCGGCAACGCCCTCTACAGACAGTATTTTACTGTCCCTGGGCTTCTCCATGGCCATAGGCATCTTTTTCGGATATTATCCGGCAAATAAGGCAGCGAAAATGGATCCGATTGAAGCACTGCGGTATGAATAAAGACTGCAAAAGAGGAGTATGCACAATGACTTATAAATTAGCAATATTTGATTTAGACGGTACCATTCTGAATACATTGGAGGATCTGGCGGATGCGACAAACTATGCCCTGACGCAGCACGGATATCCCCGGCGCACCACGGAGGAGGTACGGCGTTTTGTGGGTAACGGCATCCGTAAGCTGATCGAACGGGCAGTGCCCGCAGGAACACCGGAAGAAGAGATAAACCGGGTGCATCAGACCTTTTCTGCTTATTATCAACAACATTGTGCGGACAAAACCCGGCCTTATGAGGGAATTCTCCAGCTGCTGCAGCAGCTGAGGGCCGCCGGCTGTATGACGGCAGTGGTTTCCAACAAAGCGGATATCGCAGTACAGCCTCTGTGCCGGCACTATTATGACGGTTTGTTTGACTATGCAGTAGGGGAGCGGGAGGGAATCCGCAGAAAACCGGCCCCGGATTCCGTGCTGGAGGTGCTGCGCCGTCTGCAGACAGATGCGTCCCAGGCAGTGTATATCGGAGATTCCGAGGTGGATATTCAGACAGCGGCAAATGCCGGTATGGACAGTATTATCGTTACCTGGGGCTTTCGGGACAGAGCATACCTGGAGAGTCAGGGCGGCAGGCGGTTTGCGGATACCCCGGCGGAGGTTTATGATCTGGTGCGGGGGATGGGAAAGTCCTGAAAAGTCGGTACAAGGGTTTGCTGTTTTATCAAAGATAATGTAGTTGATTATGTAGTTTGTCGCCACCTCCATCAGGTGGCGATTTTTTTTGTGCATACAAGTGATTTTCCCTGCTGGTAATTTTCATGGTAAAAAAATGGCAATAAGTTCACAGAATTTTCACAAAAAAATCTGAAAAAGGCACTTGACGGACGATAAGATGCGTGTTATAGTACAGATAGAACAAAGAAAAGAGGAAAACTCTTATTCAGAATTCTGATTTAAGGCACTAATTAAAATATTAATGAAAAGGAGAGATGACTTATGATGATGCCTAGTATTTTTGGAGAAAACCTGATTGATGATTTCTTTGGATTTGATTATCCGTTTTCAGGTTATCGGAGGACGGATGCAAATGCGCTGATGAAAACCGATGTGAGAGAACACGAAGACAGCTATGAGCTGGAAGTAAGTCTCCCCGGATATAAGAAAGAAGATATTTGTGCGGAGCTGAAAGACGGATATCTTACGATCAGCGCTTCCACATCTCAGAGCAATGAAGAAAAGGACGAGAAAACCGGCAAATATATTCGCAGAGAAAGATATTCCGGGTCCTGCAGCAGAAGCTTTTATGTGGGTGAAGGCATTACGCAGGAGGATGTTAAGGCGAAATATGAGAACGGTGTCCTTACCCTTGCAATTCCGAAAAAGGATTCTAAGAAACTGGAGGAAGAAAAGAAAGTCATTGCAATCGAGGGTTAATGGTACTTTTAACTGCAAGGGGCTGCATGTACTATTCATGCAGCCCCTTGTGATCGGATGGAGTACCTTTTAAGTTGTCTTTTATCTCAGATGCTTTCGCACGGAGACTGACAGCTTTCTTAAGAGGAGGTATACTTATGGCTCAGAAAAGGGATTATTATGAGGTTCTGGGTATCCCCAGGGATGCAGATGCAGCTGCAATAAAAAAGGCATACCGGAAGCTGGCAAAAAAGTATCATCCTGATACCAATAAGGGAGATGCGTCAGCCGATGAAAAATTCAAAGAAGTGTCAGAAGCATATGAAGTTCTGAAAGATGCGGAAAAGAGGAAACTTTATGACCGGTTTGGGACGGCAGCTTTTGACGGAAGTATGGATGCCGGAGCATACCGGTCTTCTGATCAGACAGCAGCGGGCAGCCGGACATATCATTTTGAAGGGGATGATATGGAGGAACTGTTTCGGGAACTTTTTGGAGGAGGATATCGAAGAAGCAGTGGGTTTGATGAATATGACTTTACCCATCGTTCCTATCGGGGTGAAAATGCTGCTGCACAGATTCATATTGATTTTGATGAAGCCGTTTCGGGCTGCAGTAAGGTTATTTCCTATCGGGATGAGAACGGTATGACACGATCCCTGCAGGTGTCTATCCCGGCAGGGATTGATACCGGTAAGAAAATCCGTCTGCAGGGAAGAGGCGCTGCCGGAGTAAACGGAGGCCCCTCCGGTGACCTTTATCTGGAAGTGATCGTGGGGAAAAAGGCAGGGTTTGAACGGAAAGGCCAGGATGTCTACACAACGGTTCAGATCCCCTATGCCACAGCAGTGCTGGGAGGAGAGGCGGTGGTACCGACCCTGTACGGTAACGTGCGTTGCCGGATCCGGGAGGGAACACAGTCAGGTACAAAAATCCGTCTGCGAGGCAAAGGGATTGTATCAATGGAAAATTCTGCAAAGAAAGGGGATCAGTACGTGACGGTGGAAATTCAGGTTCCCCGCACATTAAATTCGGAAGCAAAACAGAAATTAAGGGAATATCAGCAGGCAGTATAAAAATGATTTACCGGTTCTGCAGATGTTCAGGACAAATGCCTGACCTTGGGCGATAGAGCTGAAAGGTCAGGCATTTATAATGAAAACAAAGGGACTCTGTCTTTGGCCTGAGTAATAAAAAACACTTGCAATTTGATTTCACATATGTTAGGATCATTTCAAAGCATATTATTTCTATTCATTTTTGGTAAAGCATTTCACTTTTCAAATTATCAGAAAATCTATGCTTTTATTTCAAAAAAGAACAATTAAAGAAAAGCGGGGGATTTTCAGGGTATGGAAATTTGAAAAGTTTTCTGTCCG
>JAGANP010000007.1 GCA_017624175.1 Lachnospiraceae bacterium
CAGTTCGGCGGACAGACCGCCATCAAGCTGACGGAGAGCCTGATGAAGATGGGGGTTCCGATCCTGGGGACCCAGGCGGAGGATGTGGATGCCGCCGAGGACAGGGAGCTTTTCGATGAGATTCTGGAGGAGACGGAGATCCCCCGGGCAGCAGGGGGTACGGTATATACGGCGGAGGAGGCCAAGCAGGTGGCAAACCGCCTGGGCTATCCGGTGCTGGTGCGTCCTTCCTATGTGCTGGGCGGACAGGGGATGCAGATCGCCATTTCCGATCAGGAGATCGAGGAATTCATGGAGATCATCAACCGGATCGCCCAGGATCATCCGATTCTGGTGGACAAGTATCTCCAGGGCAAGGAGATCGAGGTGGATGCGGTCTGCGACGGCACGGATATCCTGATTCCCGGAATCATGGAGCATATCGAGAGAACAGGCGTACACTCCGGCGACAGCATCTCCGTGTATCCGGCGCCCACCATCGGCAAGCTGGTGAAGGACAAGATCGCCGAGTACACCCGCAGGCTGGCTAAGGCTCTCCATGTGAAGGGACTGATCAATATCCAGTTTATTGCCATTGGCGAAGATGTCTATGTGATTGAGGTCAATCCCCGTTCCTCCCGTACGGTACCCTATATCAGCAAGGTGACGGGTATCCCCATCGTGGATCTGGCTACGGAGGTTATTCTGGGCAAGACCATCCGGGAACTGGGCTATAAGCCGGGACTGCAGCCGGAGGCAGAGTACTATGCCATTAAGATGCCGGTATTCTCCATTGAGAAGATCCGGGGAGCGGAGATCAGTCTGGGGCCGGAGATGAAGTCCACCGGCGAGTGCCTGGGCGTGGCGGATACCTTCCATGAGGCCCTGTATAAGGCCTTCCTGGGAGCGGGAATCGATCTGCCAAAGCATAAAAATATGATTATCACGGTAAAGGATGCGGATAAGGGAGAGGCCATCGAGATCGGCCGCCGCTTTGAAAAGCTGGGCTATACGATCTATGCCACCAGAAGCACGGCAGCAGCGCTGAATGAGGCCGGAGTCAAGGCGAGAAAGGTGAATAAGATCTCCCAGGAGTCGCCGACAGTGATGGATCTGATCCTGGGACACAAGATAGATCTGGTGATCGATACCCCCACCCAGGGCCGGGATAAACACCGGGACGGCTTCCTGATCCGCCGGACGGCCATAGAGACCGGTGTAAACTGCCTCACCTCCCTGGATACGGCCAGAGCACTGGTAACCAGCCTGGAGAACGCCAGCAAGGAGCTGTCCCTGGTGGATATTGCCTCCTTATAGCGGGCAGAAGCTTGAAGCAATAAGATAGTGGAAAGACGCTGTGCAGAAGGTATGGACTGCATAGCGTCTTTCTGGCATCAAAAGCCCCTTATTCTGCTGATCCAGGCCAGGTGGACCTATATAGAAATTTCTTCTGTCTGAGTCCACTTTTGATGCTCCTTTTTGGCAAATCTCGCATGAATATGGACCGAATACAAAAAAGTCTGCCGTATAGTCCACTTGGAGGGGTTAAAAAGTGGACTAAAGGGAAGCTTTTTCCGGTATAAGTCCATGATAGCGGGAAAATGCTGTCCGCAGGGTAGAAAATGGGACAAAGCAGCTTAAATGATGAAAGAGCAGCGGCATACTGCTTGACAAAGATGGTCTACAGTGATAGACTATAGATAATCTATTACAATAGACCGATTGATATACGGAGGAGAACAGGTAAGCGCCGGTTCCGCTAATCGGTGTCTATGCTGCTGGGGGACAAGGGATGGAAAAGGTGTATGAGAGTGAATATCGTTTTTTGAGTATTCTGTGGGAGAATGAGCCCATTGCCAGTCCTAAGCTGGTGGAGCTATGCAATGCGCAGCTGGGATGGAAAAAATCAACGACCTATACCGTGATCAAGAAACTGATCGACAAGGGGCTGGTCAAAAACGAAAATACCATTGTGTCTGCGTTGGTGACAAAGGAAGAGGTGGACAGGCGGGAGAGTGAAGAACTGCTGCAGCGTACCAGTAAAGGGAATGTGCCTGCATTTTTGGCGGCGTTCTTAAAAGACCGGAAGCTGTCGCAGGGGGACGTGGAGCGGATCCGCCAGATGATTGACGAGGCGGAGGAAGATTCATGATGACGATGATGGTAAGCAGATTATGGCTGATGAGCCTGCAGGCCTGCGTGCTGATCCTGATAGTGCTGATGGCAAGGGCGGCGCTGAAAAGATATCCGAAGATATACAGCTATCTGCTGTGGATTCTGGTAGGGCTCCGGCTCCTGTGTCCGGTGGTGGTGGAGAGTCCGTTCAGTCTGCAGCCGGTTCCCGGAGAGGGATTCGGCGTGATGCAGGATGGAGGAGCGGGGAGGCAGATATCCGTAGGGCTGCCGGATGCCGCAGCGGACGGTGCGCAGCTGCCGGATCCTTTTTCGGGCAGCGGACAGGAGGATCTGCCCCTCCCGATGTCGGATGCACAGTCCGCAGTCGGCAATGATGCTGCGGCAGCGGTTCCTGCGGCAGCGGGGGAATCAGAGGACG
>JAGANP010000051.1 GCA_017624175.1 Lachnospiraceae bacterium
ATTTTTCTTCCGATCTGCTTAAACGTTTCTCGTCTCTCTTAATATTTATCAGTTCCATAGAACAAATAAAATCTGCCGCCTGCAATAGCCTGTATTTCTGTGGTTCGGCCCTCCTAAACTCAACATTTGAAAATTGTATCGAGAATACAGCATTAAGGATTATACTAAGTTCATTTTGACCATTATCGTAGTATACAATAAGTTTGTCAAAGTTTGAAAAAAATTCCTGATGTACACGCATTGCTGTATTAATCGCCTTAGCTAATTTGCCAGACAAAGAAACTTTGTCTACTGCTTCTTTTCTATCTATAACAACTGTCAAATATGAAATTGGACACGCATTAACAAAATTTAACATCTTATATAGCAATTTTCTTCTTTCATCAATAGAATATCTTGCAAAAACTTCCTCCCTGCGGATTACCGGTCCAGTATGTATATACTCCACATCAAACCCGGCGTTTTTTACACTTTCTTCCAATTTTGCAACTTGTCGATCTATATCATCATTCTGATTATGAAAAACAAACGTTACCAGGTAATACGCAGGACGTTCCTTAACTTCTCCAAAATCTCCTGACTCATCAATAAAAACACTTAGTTCTTTCATTTGTATACCCCCGCATAACACAGACAAGACCTGTGTCATTGCACCAATGAGAATTTGAAAGCGCCAGCTTTCAAACTTATTACCTTTGTATATTAAAAATGGCGGGAAATTCTTCCCGCCTACGGTGGTCCAAAGAGCTTTTGCCCAGACCAAGACTGTAATGCATTACTGTCTTTATTCTATTCAAATCATACCATATCTATACTTAACTTGCAAGCATTTTTCTGTCCTTTTTCAATGAACCTTTTTCAATGAATGAATTCTAAAGCCGTAACTAACGATGAATCTCCGGCACAAACCGTCTGCTTTTATCCACCGGCTCTCCGGCAGCTTCTTTGGCTTCCCTTATGGCCTCCTTGCAGAAATACTCCTGGGAGATAAACGGTTCCTTACCCCGGCGATCCACCTTTGCATAGGTACCGTCGGGCTGCAGCACCTGGGCTTTCACATTGTCCCGCAGCTGGGCTTTCAGGATATCCACTAATCTTTCTTTCAGTGCAGGCTCCTCCACCGGGAACAGGATCTCCACCCGGCGCTCCAGGTTTCGGGGCATCCAGTCCGCACTGCCGCAGTAGATCTCCTCATTCTCCCCGTTCAGGAAAAAGAAGATCCGGCTGTGCTCCAGGAAATTGCCCACGATGGACCGCACCGTGATATTCTCGCTGACTCCCGGAATACCGGTCTGCAGGCAGCAGATACCCCGGACGATCAGATCGATCTTCACCCCTGCGCAGCTGGCCTCATACAGCGCCGCAATCACATCCCTGTCGCACAGGGAATTCATCTTGGCCACAATACGGGCTTCCTTACCGGCCCTCGCATAGTCCGCCTCTCTGCGAATCAGATACAGGAACTTATCCTTTAGCCAAAGCGGCGCCAGAGACAGCTTATTCCATCCCAACGGCTCAGAATAACCGCTGAGCATATTGAATACCGCCGTTGCGTCCTCGCCGATCATCTCATTGCAGGTCAGCAGGCCCACATCCGTATACAGCTTGGCGGTGGCATCATTATAGTTTCCGGTGCCCAGATGGACATACCGCCGGATCCCGTCCTCCTCCCGGCGCACCACCAGCGTGATCTTACTGTGGGTTTTCAGTCCCACCAGACCATAGATCACATGGCAGCCTGCTTTCTCCAGCATTTTCGCCCAGACAATATTGTTTTCCTCATCAAAACGGGCTTTCAGCTCCACCAGCACGGAGACCTGCTTGCCGTTCTCCGCCGCCTGGGCCAATGCCGCTATGATCGGTGAATTGCCGCTGACCCGGTACAGGGTCTGCTTGATGGCCAGCACCTGGGGATCCCTGGCAGCCTGCCGGATAAAGTTCACCACCGGCGTAAAGGTCTGATAGGGATGATGCAGCAAAATATCCCCTTTGCGGATCTGGGCAAAAATATCGCAGTCCGCCGGCAGCTGGGGAACCGGCTGGGGCTCGTACTTAGGCACCTTCAGCTTCTCAAAGCCCTCCAGCCCATACATTTTCATCAGGAAAGTCAGATCCAGGGGGCCGTCAATATAATACAAGTTCTGCTCCTCCATATGCAGTTCTTTCTTGATGATTTTCAGCAGCCGTTTGTCGATGCCGTTTTCCACCTCCAAGCGGATCACCTCACCCCACTGCCGCTTTTTCAGCTGTTTCTCGATTTCTTTCAGCAGATCCGCCGCCTCATCCTCCTCAATGCTCAGATCCGCATTCCGCATGATGCGGAACGGGTGGGCGCAGACAATATTGTAATTCAGAAACAGCTTCTGGATATTCCGCTCAATCACTTCCTCCAGCAGGATCACCTTACGGACGCCCTCGCCATCCTCCGCAGTCTCCCCGGGCAGCTGCACGATCCGGGGCAGCACGCTGGGCACCTGTACCGTGGCAAACTCCAATTCCCCAGGCTTGCTCTTTTTCTCCACCAATGCGCCGATATTCAGGGACTTATTGCGAATCAGCGGAAAAGGCCTGGAAGAATCCACGGCCATGGGCGTCAGCACCGGATATACATTCTCCTCAAAATACCGGTCTATAAAGGCAGCCTCCTCCCCGGACAGCTGCTCATGCTGGCGGATCACCCGAAGCCCGTTTTTCTCCAGCAGCGGCAGCAAACTGCGGTTGTAGGTAGAATACTGCAGGCTGACCAGTTCATGGATCGCCGCATCTATCTTCTCCAACTGCTCCTGGGCCGTCATGCCCGCAATATCTCTCTTGGTGTACCCGGCATTCACCATGTCTTTCAGGGACGCCACCCGCACCATGAAAAATTCATCCAGATTAGAAGCGGTAATGCTCAGGAATTTCAGCCGCTCAAACAGCGGTATGCTCTTGTCCCTGGCCTCGCTGAGCACTCTGTGGTCAAAAAGGATCCAGCTCAGCTCCCGGTTATTATAGTATTTCGGATTGGTAAAATCAATCTCTGCCATGATTCTCTCTCCTTCCCTACATCGGTTTCTTCTGCTTGATCACAGGCTGCACACTGAAAACCTCCTGGAAAAAATGCGCCTGCTCTTCAAAAATCCCCCGCTCCAGGGTAATATCCTCCGGAGTCTCCACCATGAGCACCAGCTGTTCCTCTTTCAGCGCCGCCTTGACCCCTTTGAGCTTCTGCTTGTGGCTCCGGTCCAGGGCATTGGCAATCCGCAGAATGGCTGTCAGCTTGGCCACCGTCAGATAAGCCCCCTCCGTCAGAGCCGTCCCCCCTGCTTTCATCTGCGTATAATAGATAAAAGGCGTGTGATTAAAGCGCACCACACTGGCCACAATCTCCCGCTCCATATGGGACAGACCGATCATCTCCGTAGCCATGATGATCTGGTAGGAGGTCTCACCGATGTTTACCAGACTGATATATTTGCCGCAGTCATGCAGCAGCGAAGCCAGCTGTAAGTACAGCCGCTCTCTTTTTCCCAGTCCATGGATCTTTTTCATGCTGTCGAAAATGGTCAGGGTAATATCTTCCAGGGTCTCTGCCCGCTTGCGGCTGCCCTGATACCGTTTGCCGATGTTCATGGCGCAGGCCAGAATATCCCGGTTGAAATCATGCTCGCACAGCAGGATCCGGTTCTGCTCCGCATATTCATAGGCCATGCCGTCGCTTAGGGTGACGCCCGGGGCCCAGATCTGCTGCGCTCCCGTCAGCTTCATGATCCGCTTGACGATACAGGCACTGATGAAAGTCAGATTGGCCGATTCCTCAGAGACATCCAGCATTCGTATGATATCATTCAGGGGCTTTGTCCGCATCTGCTGAATAAACTGCTCGTAATCCCCCAGATTCACCAGATCGTTTTTCCTGCCTGCACTGGCCGCTTTTTTCCTCACCCACACCGACAGGTAATCATCCACCACAATAATGGTTTTGATCTCCCGGTCTTTCAGATACAGTTTTTTATAAGTGGCCAGCTGGGCGCTCACGATTTCATCAATCAGCTCCTCCCGCTGGCTGCTGCGGGTATTCATATGGTGCAGCAGCTCCTGGATCCGCAGCACGCCGATCCGCAGATTCTGGGTGGATACCAGCGTATCATTGTCAAAAAGGGAAAGCTGGATGCTGCCGCCCCCGATATCCACAATGGCAGTGCCCTCTTCGATAACCGATCGGAACGTCTCTCCCCGGAAAGCAATGGCCTTATAATCCAGAAACCGCTGCTCGGAGTTACTAAGCACCTCCACCTTGATGCCAGTGCGCTGCCGGATCTGATCCAGCACAATGCTGGTATTCTCGGTCTCCCGGATGGCGCTGGTACCGTAGGCCCGATAGGCCGACACCTTATAGGAGTCCATGATCTGTGCAAACTCCGACAGCACACGGCACAGCTCATCCATCTTTTCCAGGCTGATCTTGCCGCTGCGGTAGGTATCGCTGCCCAGATCCACCCGCTGCCGGATATGTTCGATGACACGTCCCTGGCTTTTGCCGGTAAATTCAAATATTTTCATGGAAAGTTCAAAGCTTCCCACATCGATTGCTGCAAATGTTTTAACAGCCATTGTTTTTTGCCTCTCTTTATATAAAATAGTTTCTACCGCAGAGCCGTACAGGTTGATCAGCCCTGCATACCTAACAGATAATCAATGAACTGCTGGGCGCTTCTACCGGACAGACCGCTGTGGGACAGCTCCCATTTGTTGGCCTCCGCCAGCAGCAGCTCCCGATCCATCTTCACGCCGTAGCGGTCTGCCAGAGCCGTGACGATATGCTGGAACTCCTTTTTATCCGGCGAACCGAAATAGATGGTCACCCCAAAGCGGTATACCAGGGACAGCTTTTCCTGCACCGTGTCGCTGGTATGCATATCCTGGCGGATCTCCTCCTTGTCCCGGTAATTCTCCCGGATCAGGTGGCGCCGGTTGGAGGTGGCATAGATCAGAATATTCTCCGGCTGTTTCTCCAGGCCGCCCTCGATCACCGCTTTCAGATATTTATACTCCGTCTCATTTTCTTCAAAACTCAGATCATCCATGTAGATGATAAACTTATAATTCCTGTTTTTGATCTGGCTGATGCATTCCTGCAGATCCTGGAACTGGTGCTTGTAGATCTCAATGATCCGCAGCCCCCGGTCATAGTAGGCGTTGGCAATGGCCTTGATACTGGAGGATTTGCCCGTGCCCGCATCGCCGAAAAGCAGGCAGTTGTTGGCTTTACGCCCCGCCACAAAGGCCTCGGTGTTTTCCACCAGCTTCTGCTTGGGAATCTCATAGCCCACCAGATCGTCCAGCTGTACATGGGCGATATTCAGAATGGGCCGGATCTCCACACGGCCCTGCTCGTCATGGTAAATCCGGAAAGATTTGTGCAGGCCGAATTTGCCCACACCGTATCCTTTATAAAACTGCGTCAGTGTGTCTTTCATTTCCTGGGGCGTGCTGTCCCGGCAGAAACGCTCCGCCAGCTGGCAGATCCGGTCACAGATCCGGGTATTGTACACCTTGCTCTCCCGGGTGCTGCTGACATACTCCTCCACCAGCGCCCACTCCGGTACCTGCAGTACCTCCATCATGGGAGCAAAATCATAATCATAGAATTCCTTAAAGATCCCGATATCATGCAGGGCAGCCTGGTTGATGGTTCCCTCGATGGCTCCCCGGATCTCGCAGCCGCAGCTGTAGCTGTTCTCATTGTTCACCAGCAGATTGGCCAGATAGCAATGCCACAGATTGCCGTGGAAGCCGTAATTGCCCGCCTGGTCGATCAGCCCGTGAATACACTGGTACAGCAGAGCGGACAGATCCTCCCTGTTATAATATTCATCATCATAGTGCTTCATGAGCCAGGTCACGTCATAAAGCAGCTCCTCTTCCTCCAGATTCCGATAAACGATCAATTCCTGTTCTCTCATAACTCTCCTTTGCAGCCGTTCACGCCACGGTATTCCTCTCGTCCGCCCCAAACCATAAGCATTCTGAAGCAGCCATAAATCCATATGGTCCGGCGGATGCGTAAACGCTATCTCCTAGTAGTTTCCTAATATTTTCATATTTCTGGCCTCATCCCGCAGTCCCCGCAGCGCATTCTTCACCGCACTGTCCGCCAGATTGCCTTCAAAGTCGATAAAGAACCGGTACTCCCAGTTCCGGTCCTCAATGGGACGGCTCTCGATCTTGCACATGTTCAGGTTGTTGTAAATAAAATGAGACAGCATGTGGTACAGGGAACCGCTCTGGTGGGGCACTTCAAAACAGATGCTGACCTTTCCGGCGTCCTTTCGGAAGATCTTCTGATTGGTCACGATAATAAACCGGGTGGAATTGTCCTCCTCCTGATTGATCCCGTACTGCAGCACCTCCAGCCCATACACCTTCGCCGCATATTCGCTGGCAATAGCCGCCTGGGACCTGTCCTGCTCCTCTGCCACCTTTTTCGCCGCAAAGGCATTGTTCTGCATACTGATCTGCCGCCAGTCGTGTTCGGACAGGAACCGGCCGCTCTGCATCAGGGACTGGGGATGGCTGTACACGGTTCGGATATCCTCCAGCTTTGCCCCCGGCACGCCCAGCAGGCAGTGATGAATCTCAATGATCTGCTCGCCCACGATATAGTTCTCAAACTCCACCAGCAGATCGTAGATCTCACTGACAATCCCCGCCGTGCTGTTTTCAATGGGCAGCACCGCAAAATCCGCACTCCCCTCGTCAATGGCGCTCATGGCCTCCCGGAAGGTATCTACATGGAAGCTCTGAATCTGATCCCCGAAGTACTGCACCATGGCCGCCTGGGAATAGGCTCCCTCCGCTCCCTGAAACACCACTCTTGCTTTTTTTGTCTCCAGCTCGTCCACCCCGATAAAGGGAAGCCTGCCCATGCTGCCATGCTCTGCCAGCAGCTGATACTGAAGCTTGCGGCTCATGGACATG